>DASQCL010000295.1:0-10700 GCA_035634715.1 Solirubrobacterales bacterium | reverse complement strand
GCGGCCGTCTCCGGGATGATCGCGGCGAGGCCCCGCCCGATCCCTCTCCTGGTCAACCCTCAACCTCCACTTGAGACTCGTCGGCAGGGCGGCGTTCCACCGAGACCAGGTCCGCTCGCTCGCGCTCTGCGAGCTCGGCCGCCAGTTCCCGGTAGGCGACGGACCCCTGGGACGTCGGCGCGTGCTCCACGACGGGAACGCCGAAGCTCGGCGCCTCGGCCACTCGGATGTTGCGCGGGATCACGGTGCGGAGAACCAGGTCTGAGAAGTGTCCGCGGAGCTCGCGCTCGACGTCCTGCGCAAGCCTGGTGCGGTCGTCGTGCATGGTGATGACCATGCCGGTCAGAACGAGCCCGGGATTCATCTCGCGGCGAATCAGGTCGAGGGTCTCGAGGAACTGGACGAGGCCCTCGAGGGCCAGGTACTCGGCCTGAACCGGGACCACGACCCGGTCGGCGGCGACCAGGGCGTTGACGGTGACAGGGCCGAGGGCGGGCGGGCAGTCGAGCAGCGTGAGGGCGAAGCGCTCACGCACGGGGCCGAGCGTCTCGCGAAGGGTGCGCTCGGATCCCTCGATGCGAGGCAACTCAATCGACGCGCCGGCCAGGTCGCGGTTGGCCGGGACGATCCAGAGGTTGTCCGGGCCGGCGGGTCGCGCCGCCTCGGCGACGGAGCGCTCCCCCATCAGGCACTCGTAGCTGGAGGGACTGAGCTCACGCCCCAGGCCGAGGGCCACGGTCGCGTTGCACTGCGAATCGAGGTCGCAGATGAGCACCTGGTTGCCCTCCTGAGCGGCGCAGGCGGCGATGTTGACGGCCGTCGTCGTCTTGCCCACGCCGCCCTTCTGGTTCGCCACCGCGTAAACCGATCCCATCGGCGCACGACCTTACCGAGTGGCCCAGCGCGCAAATCGAGAGTCGTCTACGTGCCGAAGGGCCGCTTCTTCGCCATCCCGGGCCTGCGCGGCAGTTCGGGCGGCGTGGCGCCGGTCTTCCGCAGCACGTGGATGTGCCGGTTCCGTGACCCGGCATAGGGACCGACCCAGCTGACGTCCACCCGGCCCATCCCGATGCGCTCGGCGACGCGGTCCATCTCCGCCTCCTCGTCCGGATCACGCCTGCCCTTCCAGGCGACCAGGACGCCCCCGTCGACGAGGAGCGGCGACGCGAGCTCCGCAAGGGTCGCCAGGCGCCCGACGGCGCGGGCGGTCACCGCGTCGTATGCACCGCGCCCTCCTGCGGGAGGCTCGGAGCCCGCCCACTCTTCGGCCCGCCGGCACACGACCCTGGCATTGCTCAGCGCGGCAGCCTCGATGGCCCGCTCGATGAACTCGCACTTGCGGGCGGTGGCCTCGATCAGGTCGATCCGAGCGGCCGGCAGCGCGGCCGCGAGCGGCAGCCCCGGAAACCCTGCCCCCGCCCCCACGTCGGCGATCGAACCGGCGCCCCTCAGCGCCTCCACCTCGAGGCCGCTCAGGGAGTCGGCGATGTGGACGCGCCACGCATCCTCGGGGTCGCGGACGCTGCTCGGCGCGGAGGGATCGGCCGAGACCTGCTCGACGATGGCCTGGAGGGCAGCCCGCGTCGAGGGGTCGAGGTCGTCGGGGCCCGCGATGGGGCTGGTCAATCGCTCAGCAGCGGGGCGACCACGACGCAGCGCTCGGGCTCGTCGCCCTCGCTGAAGGTCTCGATCCCGGCGCGTTCCTTCAGGTGCTGATGCACGACGCGGCGTTCGCTCGGGGTCATCGGCTCGAGCTCGATTTCGTTGCCCGACTTCAGCGCCCGCTCGGCTGCGCGGTCGGCCTGGCGCTCCACGGCATCGCGGCGGCGCTCCCGGTAACCAGCAGCGTCCACCGTCACCCGCTTGCGGTCCGGGCGCCCCTGGAAGGCCGCCCGGTAGCAGAGGAGCTGCACGGCGTCGATCGTCTGGCCGCGGCGGCCGATCAGGAGGCCGAGGTCCTCCCCGTCGACCCGGCCAATGATCTCGTCCTCTTCCTCGGACACCTCGACGCTACCGTCGACGTCGAGCTCGTCCACGATCCGCTCGAGAACCGCGCGCACGCGGTCGACGGGCTCGTCGGCGAGGGCCTGGTCTTCCTCGGCGGCCATTGGCGCGAGTCTAATCGCGAGCCGCTCGCCGTGGCGGTAGATGCCAACGTGAAAGAGCCGGGCGATCTCGCCCGGCTCCCACGTACGGACAGATGCAGGCGGGCTATCGAGTGGAGCTTGTTGCCTGCGGCGTCGCGCGGCGGAACAGGTCCTCCGCGCTCTCCTGCACCTCGTCGAAGCGGTGCTCGACGTCGCGGCGCGCCGTCTTCACCTGGCGCTCCGCATCCCGGCGGTTGCGCCGGAGCGTCCGCAGCGCCTGATCGCGCTGGCGCTTGACGGTCCGCTCCGCCTGTTTGCGGGCGGTCGCACCGCGGCGCTCGAACCGCCGCAGGTTCGTCGTGGCGCGACGCTGGATCCTCTGCGCCTCGCGGCGTGCATCGGTCTGGCTCCGGAGCGGCTTGAGGGTGTCCACCACCTTCTCGCCGCCCGCAACGACGGCGCCGACGGCCGTGTCCGCGACACGCTCCGCCTCGAGCGCGACCACCTTCAGGCGGCTCTGCTCCGCACGGGCGCGGGTCTCGGCGGCCTTCTTGGCCGACCGGCGTCGCTTCGCCTCGTTCCGCTTCCGCGTGGCCGCTGCCTTCTGGGCGGCGACCCGCCTCTCCGTTTCAGCCATTGGTTTCACCTTTCTCGCTTGCGTTCTTGTTACGGATAACCCCGCTTACCCCCTCAGGAGGCGGGGAACCGTCGATCGCTTACGCAGGCGTGAGGCGCTAACGGCGCTTGCGTTTCTTCTTGCGCGGCGGTGGAGGAGGGGCCTTGGTCTCCTTGATCTCCTCCGGGGTCGCCGGCGCCGGCGCGGGCATGACCCGGTTGACGATCCACTGCTGGCCGAGGCTGAAGAGGTTGGTCGTGATCCAGTAAACGGCGAGCCCCGCCGGTGCGTTGATGATGAACGGGACGATGATCAGCGGGAAGAGCAGCATCAGATAGCGCTGCGCGGGACTGGCCGTGGGGCTCGTCGCCGTGGTCAGCAGGACGCTCGCAGCCGTCGTGGTCACGAAGAGGACGATCAGGACGATCAGCTCGGCGCCCTGCGGCGCCTCGATCACCGACTTCACGAACAGGAAGCCGGGTGGTGGGCTGGCCATCACGTCGGCCTGGAAGGTGTCGCCGCGCAGCAGCTGGTAGATCGCGATGAAGAACGGGATCTGGAGGATGAACGGGAGGCACGACGAGAAGGGGTTGACGCCCTCCTTCTTGTAGAGGTCCATCGTCTCGCGCTGAAAGCGCTGCGGGTCGTCCTTGTACTTCTCCTTGAGCGCCTGGATCTTCGGCGCGACGAGCTGCATGCGTCGCATGGAGCGGATGCCGCGGAGCGAGAGTGGCAGAACCGCGACGCGCACGGTGAAGGTGAGCGCGATGATCGCGATGCCCCAGCTGAAGCCGACGTCGTCGTGGAAGAACTTGATGATCGAGTCGGCGACGTCGATCAGCGGCTGCAGGATATTGGCGAGCGGCAGGATCACGCTGCGGCCTCCCGCCGGTGGCGCTTGAACAGGGTCTGGTTCTCGACCGGGTCGTAGCCACCATGGCTGAACGGGTTGCAGCGGAGGAGCCGCCAGCCGGCCAGCACCAAGCCGCGCAGCACGCCGAACTCACGCACGGCATCGATCGCGTACGCCGAGCAGGTCGGGTAGTACTTGCAGCGCCGGGGCATGGCGGGCGAGATGAACCGCTGGTAGGCCCTGATCGGCGCCAGGATGACGCCCGAGAGGAAGCGTTTCACGTCAAACGCTCCCGCCCGCGAGGCCGGCCTCTGACATGAGCGCTCCGAGCGCCTCCGCGACGCCCTTGGCGCCCTCGCGTTCGAGGAGCCCGGCCACGTCCGGTCGCGCGACCAGCACGAAGTCGCGCCCCGGTACCTCGGGGGCCAGCGACCAGAAACTGTCTCTGAGGGCGCGCTTCACGGCATTTCTCTCTACGGCGCCGCCGACCTTGCGGCTCACGGAGACCCCCAAGCGGATGTCCTCCCCCTCGGTCTCACCCGTCCCTCGCGGAAAGGTGTAGAGCACTAGGAAGCGGTTGGCGTGCGACTGGCCCTCACGATAGACACGATCGAAGTCGCCGCTCCGTGACAGGCGCCCACGCTTGCGCCGCCCGCCCGGCGACCCGGCGCTCACGGCGTGAGCCGCTTGCGACCCTTGCGGCGCCTGCGCTTGAGGACCTGCCGGCCGCTGCGCGTGCGCATGCGAGCGCGGAACCCGTGAGTGCGGGCGCGCTTTCGCTTCTTGGGTTGATACGTCCGCTTCACGACCGGCGAGGCAGTATAGGCGGTGCTTCGTCGGTCCCCGGGCGTGCCGCCGGATGGGCGCCTCGCCTTTTTCGCGCAGGATGCGGGCTCGCCTTCGGAGCCGGCGCGGAGGCTCGCAAACGCGGTTCTATGATCGCCCGCCAATGCCCGAAGACACCCTCCACGACGATCTCGGTTCGATCTGGGAAGGCGTCACGGAGGACCTTCGAGCGAGCCTTCCCGCCTCCACCTACGACCTCTGGCTCGCTCCCCTGCGCCCGGTGTCGGCGGAGGGCACGGCCATTCGGCTCGCCGCACCGCGATCGATGCGGGCCTGGGTCGACCGGCGCTACCGCGGCGCGCTGGAGACGGCCCTCCGGGCCCAGCGCTGCGGCCTCGAGCACATCCTGATCGTGGAGGAGGGGGCGGAATCGACCACCCCAGGGTCCACTCAGGGGATGGAGGCCGTCGAATCCCTCGACCTCGACCCGAGGCACACCTTCGAGCGCTTCGTGATCGGCTCCGGCAACCGCCTGGCCCACGCAGCCGCGCTCGCGGTGGCGGAGCTCCCCGGCGAGGCCTACAACCCGCTCTTCATCCACGGGCCTCCGGGCCTCGGGAAGACCCATCTCCTCGGCGCAATCGCCGACTACCTGCGCCGCCGGCGACCCGAGCTCACGGTCCACTACACGACCGCCGAACGGTTCACGACCGAGTTCGTGACCTCGCTGCGGAAGGACGGGCCCGAACTCTTCAAGCTCCGCTACCGCAAGCTCGACGCGCTCCTCATCGACGACGTCCAGGCCCTCGAGGGCAAGGAGCACACCCAGGAGGAGTTCGTCCACACCTTCAACGCCCTTCACACCGCCGGCAAGCAGATCGTCCTCACCAGCGACCGGCCGCCGGAGGCGATCAGCCGCCTCGCGGAGCGGCTGCGCGACCGCTTCGAATGGGGACTACGCGTCGCCATCGGCCCACCCGACCTGCGCACCAGGACCGCCCTGCTCTGGCGCCTGAGCGGTGAGGTTCCGCTCGAGATCGCCGACCCGGCGGTCCTCCACGACATCGCCGGGATCGCTGCCGGCAACGTCCGGCGGCTCGAGGGAGCCCTGACCCGGATCGCCGCCCTCTCATCGGTCCTCGGCGAACCCGTGAACCGAGCTCTCATCCGCAAGGCCCTCGAGGACCCTGTTGCCGGCGGCGCCTCGACCGGCCCCCGTGACCCGGAGCCGGGATCGCCGTCCGTTCCCGCGATCCAGGGCGCCGTCTGCTCGATCCTCGGGATCTCGCAGCAGGCGATGCTCTCCCCCTCACGTGCCTCCGAGGTCTCCCGCGCACGGCAGATGGCCATGTACCTCTCACGCGAGCTAACAGACCTGTCGCTCGCCGAGATCGCGCGTCAGTTCGACCGCGACCACACGACGATCCTGCACGCGGTCCGTGTCGTCTCAGCCCGCGCCGCGGGCGACGCCGAGGTGGCTGACACCATCCACCGAATACGAGAGCTCCTCGGTGCACACGAGCTGGCACCGTTGCCGCCTCCTCAACGTCCCACCAACCGTCCACCCATCCCGTCCACAACCGAAACTCCGCAGGTGAAGCCATGAACGTCAGTTCTCCACAGCCATCCACCACACTCAATACATCTGAATCAGATAGGAAGATGCAAGGTGTGTCGATGAAGCTCTCACTTTTACGCGAAAATCTGTTCGCGGGTCTCCAGATCGTCAGCCGCGCCGTTTCGACCCGCTCCACGCTGCCGTCACTCGGCGGTATCCAGCTCGACGCCGCGGGCTCGAGCCTCACGTTGCGCGCCACCGATATGGAGCTCGGGCTGACGATGGTGCTCCAAGAGGTCCAGGTCGAGAGCGAGGGCACGGTCCTCCTTCCGGGCCGGCTGCTCGGTGACGTCGTTCGCAGCCTTCCGCCGGGCGAGGTGACCCTCGCGCTCCGGCCGGAGCAGCGGGACGTGGAGCTGACCGCCTCGGCCGCCCGCTTCCACCTGCGGACGCTGCCCGCCGAGGACTTCCCCCGCCTCCCGGAGCTTGCCGAGGACGCCGCGACCCTGCCCTCCGGCCCGCTGGCGGAGACGATCGATCGCGTGGCCCGGGCCGCCTCCCGCGACGAGGTGCGACCGATCCTGACCGGTGTCCTCTTCCAGGCCGACGGATCGAAGCTCACCATGGTCGCGACCGACTCCTACCGCCTGAGCGTCAAGCACACGGAGCTCGAGGCGCCGCTCAGCGCCGGCATCGAGGCGAACGTCCCGGCGCGCGCACTGCGGGAGCTTGCCCGGATCGTCGGCCAGGGCGGCGGCGAGGAGGTCGCTCTGTCGCTGGCTCGCAACCAGGCCGTGTTCCGCTCGGGCAACGTGGTGCTGTCCTCGAGGCTGATCGAGGGCCAGTTCCCGAGCTGGCGCCAGCTGATCCCCGAGTCGTTCGAGCATGAGGTGCGCCTCCCGCGCACCGAGCTGCTCGAGGTCTCGCGACGGATCAGCCAGCTCGCGCAGCGCAACGCTCCCCTGCGCTTCGCCTTCGCCGAGGGCGAGCTCACCGTTGCCGCGGAGACCCCGGAGGTGGGCGACGCAAGGGAGGCGATCCCGGCGCCGTACTCCGGCGAGCCGCTCGAGATCGCCTTCAACCCGCAGTTCGTGATCGAGGGCATCGAGAGTGTCGACGGCGAGGAGTTGGTGATGAAGCTCAGCTCGCCGCTTCGCCCGGGCCTGCTCGAGCCGATCGACAGCGAGGACTTCAGCTACCTCGTTATGCCGATCCGGCTGAACGTCTAGGAGCGAGCCATGCTGGTGACGCGGATTCGCGTCCTCGGCTTCCGCAACCTCCGCGCCCAGGAGGTCGAGCTCGGCCCGCGGATCTCGCTGCTCTGGGGCCTCAATGGGTCCGGCAAGACCAACCTTCTCGAGGCGCTCTACATGGCTCTGGCCGGCCGGTCGTGCCGGACCCGCACCGAGCGTGAGACGATCGCCTTCGGGGAACCTATGGCTCGAGTGGAGGTCGAGCTCGACGACGCGGGCGAGGTCTCCACCTTCCTGTGGTCGCTCGCCCGCGCAGGCGACCGCCGCCATCTGCTCGACGGGGCCCCGATGAGCCCGGAGCTCGCCGATCGACGCCCGCCGGTCGCCGTGTTCCTCCCCGACCGGCTCAGCCTGGTCAAGGGGCCGCCAGCGGACCGCCGAGCGCACGTGGACGGGCTGCTCGCCGCGCTGTGGCCGGCACGCGCGGAGGCGAGGCGACGCTACGGCCGGGCGCTCGCCCAGCGAAACGCGCTGCTCGGTCGTATCCGCGCGGGGATCGCAACCGAGGACTCGCTCGAGGCGTGGGAGCTCGAGCTCGCCGCCTCCGGCATCGACCTCATGGAGGCGCGCCGCGACGCCGTCGAGTTGCTGGCTCCGGAGTTCGCGAGCGCGGCCTCGGACCTGGGCCTCCCCGCAGAGGGCTCCCTGCGGTACCGGCCACGCTCCGACGCCGGCACCCGCGAGGGGCTGGCCGCCGAGCTCGCCGAGCGGCGGAGCGCTGACGTCGAGCGCGGCTACTCGCAGCACGGCCCCCACCTGGACGAGCTCGAAATCGCGGTCGGCGGTCGAGCGATCCGGCGCTACGGCTCCCAAGGCGAACAGCGAGCCGCCCTCCTCTCCCTGCTGTTCGCCGAGCGCCGTGCGCTCCTCGAAGCTCGGCGGAACCCACCGCTCCTCCTGCTCGACGACGTGATGAGCGAGCTCGATCCGGATCGCAGGGAGCTCCTGTCGGCGCGGCTTGCCGAGGGCCCGGGCCAGACTCTCATCACCTCCACGGAGGCCGCGCACCTACCGGCGACGGCGGAGCGCACGGAGATCGCGATGCGGTCCGGCGCCGCCGCGCGCGAGGTGGGTGGAGCGGACGCGGCGGACCAGGCGTTCGCGGCATGAGGCACCGGCGAGCGCCGCGTCGGCTGGGGTCGGCGCTGCGCCCGGCGCGCGCCCGAGCGCGCCCGAAGACGCTGCTCGCGGCAGTCCAGGAGTCGTGGCCCGGCATCGCCGGGAAGGCAATCGCCACCGAGTCCGAGCCGGTCGCGGAACGCGACGGAGTGATCACTGTCGCCTGCCGTTCCGCGACCTGGGCCCAGGAGCTCGACCTCCTTCAGTCAGAGCTTCTTGAGCGCTTGAACAGAGCGCTGGCGGAGTGGGACGAGGAGGGCGAAAAACCGCGGATCACGGGCCTTCGTTTCACCGCCGACGCGGCTCGCCATCAAAGTTGACCCGTTTAGCGCATTTTGTGCACAATTTGCAGGCGTTTTCAGCGGTCCTCGCGGCGATTCCGACGGCCTCTCCTGGTATCCTTATGTGAACTTGGAAGTACACCCCGAAGCGCCCGGCGTGCCCTCCTGGCGGCGGACTGGACGGTCGGGGTTTCTCTTGCCTCCAGGGATTTCAGCCAGGCCATCGAACCGAGAGGACTGAGTGGCAAGTCAAGCCGGAACCGGCGGCACGCCGAAGCCAGCCGCCAACAAGACGCAGCGAAAGAACGAGGCCTCGGCCGCCAAGCCCGGCCTGCGCGGGCGCGCGGCGAGCGACGGGTACAGCGCCAAGGACATCACCGTCCTCGAGGGGCTCGAGGCCGTCCGCCTGCGTCCCGGGATGTACATCGGGTCGACCGGCCCACGAGGGCTGCACCACCTCGTCTACGAGGTCGTCGACAACTCGGTTGACGAGGCGATCGCCGGCTACTGCGACCAGGTCAGCGTCACGCTGCATCCGGACAACAGCGTCACCGTCGCCGATGACGGCCGCGGCATCCCCGTCGAGGAGCACGAGAAGGAGAAGCGCCCGGCGGCCGAGGTCGTGATGACGACGCTGCACGCCGGCGGCAAGTTCGGCGACGGCGGTGGCTACAAGGTCTCGGGCGGCCTTCACGGGGTCGGCGTCTCGGTCGTCAACGCCCTCTCGGAGCGGCTTCACCTCGAGGTCCGGCGGGACGGCCACGTCTGGGAGCAGGATTACGAGCGCGGGACGCCTCAGGGCGATCTGACGCAGGGCTCCGAGACCAAGGAGACCGGAACGACGATCACGTTCCTCCCCGACGGCGAGGTGTTCGAGGACGTGGTCTTCGACTACCAGACGCTGGTGGAGCGGCTCCGGGAGACGGCCTTCCTGACCCGGAACCTGCGTATCGAGCTCGTCGACGAGCGGGGCGCCGGACAGAGGGAGACCTTCCAGTACGAGGGCGGCATCGTCGACTTCGTGGCCCACCTCAACGAGAACAAGGACGTGCTGCACCGCAAGACCATCTACTTCGACAACGAGACCGACGACGGTCAGGTCGAGGTCGCGATGCAGTGGAACGCGTCCTACCAGGAGTCCATCTTCACCTTCGCAAACAACATCAACACCCACGAGGGCGGCTCGCATCTCTCCGGCTTCCGCTCGGCGCTCACCCGCACCCTGAATGCCTACGCGCGCGAGAAGGGCCTCCTGAAGGAGAAGGACGCCAATCTGAGCGGCGAGGACGTCCGGGAGGGCCTCACCGCGGTCGTCTCGGTGAAGCTTCGCGATCCGCAGTTCGAGGGCCAGACGAAGACCAAGCTCGGCAACCCGGGCATGGAGGGCTTCGTCGCGTCGGTCGTCAACCAGAAGCTCGGCGAGTTCTTCGAGGAGAACCCGACGGAGGGCAACGCCGTCGTGCGCAAGGCCGTCCAGGCCGCTCAGGCGCGGATGGCCGCCCGCAAGGCACGCGACCTCACGCGCCGCAAGAGCGCGCTGGAGAACTCCACGCTCCCGGGCAAGCTCGCGGACTGCTCGGTGCGCGACCCGTCGCTGACCGAGCTGTTCATCGTCGAGGGCGACTCCGCGGGCGGCTCGGCCAAGCAGGGCCGCGACCGCAACACGCAGGCGGTGCTGCCGCTGCGCGGCAAGATCCTCAACGTCGAGAAGTCGCGGATCGACAAGGTCCTGCAGAACCAGGAGATCCAGAACCTGATCACCGCGATCGGGACCGGCGTGCGCGACGAGTTCAACCTCGAGAACGCGCGCTACCACAAGATCATCCTGATGACGGACGCCGACGTCGACGGCGCGCACATCCGCACGCTCGCGCTGACGCTGCTGTTCCGCGAGATGCAGGACCTGATCGAGGCCGGGCACGTCTACATCGCCAAGCCGCCGCTCTACAAGCTCACGCAGGGCAAGCAGGAGCGCTACATCGAGAAGGACTCCGAGCTCGAGGACATCCTGCTCGGCGAGCAGGTCACCACCGGCGAGGCCGCCGTCGAGCTGCTCGGACGCGCCGGCCTGGAGGGCGAGACCCACGCCACCGAGCTGCTCGCGTCCGAAAACGGCGAGATTCGGGTGAAGGCCATCGAGACCTTGA
>DASQCL010000294.1:0-2411 GCA_035634715.1 Solirubrobacterales bacterium | reverse complement strand
ACCTGGAGGCGGACCCCGGCGAGGTCCTCGCCGACGCCTACGACATCGTCTGCAACGGCAACGAGATCGGCGGCGGGTCCATCCGTATCCACCGCGAGGACGTCCAGAAGCGCGTCTTCGCGGTGATGGGCCTCTCCGAGGCCGAGGCGGAGGAGAAGTTCGGCTTCCTCCTGCAGGCCTTCAAGTACGGCGCGCCGCCGCACGGCGGCATCGCCTTCGGGTGGGACCGGATCTGCGCGCTGCTCGCCGGAACGGACTCGATCCGCGACGTGATCGCGTTCCCCAAGACCGGTGCGGGCTACGACCCGTTGACCGCGGCACCTGCGGCCATCACCGCGGAGCAGCGCAAGGAGGCGGGCGTCGACGCCCGTCCCACGAAGGATGTCCCTTCCGAGGGCTGAACGACCGGCGCTCGGGCGCCTCACGGGGGTTCAACACAACAATTCGTGCGCCGAAGGGCCGAGACCAGATCGTTACGCGAGGGTGATCGCGGGTGCGGTCCGTGTCACATAGAGTCACGACTCGGCGCGCACCGCGCAGGTCGGGAGAACCCCGACCTCGAACGATGATGGGGAGAGCATGTCGGCACAGACAGCCGGGCCCGAGACGCTGGGACACCTGAGCGAAGAGCCGCCTCAGGTACCGCAGGACGGCAGCAAGCAGAAGGCGATCGCGGGCAAGTCGCCCATGCGGATCGCGATGGGCCGCCTGGCCAAGGACAAGATCGCCATGGTGTGCGCGGCGGTGGTCCTGCTGTTCATCCTGATCGCGGTCTTCGCGGGAGCGATCTGCTCGTTCTTCAACGTGAGCACCGACACCGTGCTCCCGAGCCAGTACCTCAACACCCTGGGCGGCGGCCTGCCGCTGCCGCAGTACGGCCCGCCGGACGGTCCGTTCACCATCGACCACCCGTTCGGCATCGCGCCGCAGTCGGCGACCGACAACCTGGCGTTCTGGGTGTACGGCGCTCGCACGTCGCTGGAGATCTCGTTCACCGCGACGGTGTTCGCCTCGAGCGTGGGCATCGTCCTGGGCCTGGTGGCCGGCTTCCTCGGCGGCGCGGTCGACAAGACGATCTCCTTCGTGGTCGACCTGTTCCTCACGATCCCCTTCCTGCTGGCCGCCCTGGTGATCGCGCCGATCATCAACCAGAACTTCAACGCCAGCGACAACTACCCGCGCATCCAGTTCTGGGCCCTGATCGTGGTCCTCGCCGGGTTCGGCTGGATGGGTGTGGCCCGCCTGATCCGCGGCGAGGTGCTCTCGCTGCGTGAGCGCGAGTTCGTCCAGGCCGCGCGGGTGATCGGGATGCCGACCCGACGGATCCTGGTCAAGGAGCTGCTGCCCAACCTGGCCGCACCGATCGTCGTGTCGATCTCGCTGATGCTGCCGACGTTCGTCGCCGCCGAGGCCGGCTTCGCCTACCTCGGCATCGGCGTCACCTCCGGCATCTCCTGGGGCCAGACCATCAACAAGGCCACCCCGTTCTTCGAGTCGTACCCGCTCTACCTGTGGGAGCCGGTCATCGGCATCGTCGCGCTGGTCCTCGCCCTGAACCTGCTGGGTGACGCGATCCGCGACGCGCTGGACCCGAAGACCCGTCGCTGAGCGACGCCACGAGACGTCGCTCCCGATTCTCCTCGGGGGCGCGAACATGAAAAGAAAGGCTGGACAATGAGACGGACCAAGCCACTGGCGGTAGTCGCCGGTGCTGCGCTGTTCGCCCTGGCCGCGTGTGGCGGCTCGGGCAGTAGCAGCGACAACCCGCAGTCAAGCAGGACCTACACGAAGGCTCCCGAGGTCGGCAAGGACGCGCAGCGTCAGGCTCCCGCCGCCGACGTCGCGGGTGCCACGTCCGGGGGCACCATCACGGTGTACCTCCCCGGCGACCCGGGTCCTGACTCGATGGACCCGACCGACGGCTGGTCCGTCACGGGCAACTCGATTCAGCAGGCGCTCACGAGCCGCTCGCTGACGCAGTACGCGCGTGACCCCAAGACGGGCGAGATGGTCCTGGTCCCCGACCTGGCCACCGACCTCGGCAGCCACAACGCCGACTACACCGAGTGGACCTTCACCATTCGTGACGACGCGAAGTGGGAGGACGGCTCCCCGGTGACGCCGCAGGAGATCGCCTGGGGCATCCAGCGCTCCATGGACTCCGACACCTTCCCGGCCGGTCCGGGCACGGAGTACTCGCAGACGTACTTCAAGGACGCCGGCAAGTACAAGGGCCCCTACAGCGACCCGAAGACCAAGTGGGACGGTGTCTCGGTCAAGGGCCAGGACATCACCATCAAGATGGCCAAGCCGTTCCCGGACATGGACTACTGGGGCGCGTTCATGGCCATGGGCCCGGTGCCGCTGGGCAAGGCCAGCACCCCGCCGGACTACGGCAAGCACATCATGTC
>DASQCL010000293.1:0-16212 GCA_035634715.1 Solirubrobacterales bacterium | reverse complement strand
AGGGTCGCGATGCTAGAGGGCCAGAGATGTTGGGCAGCGACTTCGTCGCCGCACAGGAGACGTTGGTGAGGGGCTTTAGCCCCGAAACTGGCTGGTGCCGTTAGTGGTGTGTCGTTAGGCGGCGAAGCCGCCATAAGTGATTTGCGAAGCCCCCGGGCCGTCCTTCAGGGTTCCCTAATTAGGCACCCTAAGTTGTGCCGTCTGCCGCGCTCGATGAGCGACCTCGCCGCGGATCCGAAGCCACGAGACCCCTCCGGGCCCCAGGCGGCGCGGACAGGCCGGGGCGCGCATCGCCGATCGCCCGCCAGTCGCGCCGGTCGGCGCAGCCGAGCCGGCCTAGCTAGCCTGCGATAGCGGCGCCCTCGGGCACCCGTACGAGCCCGCGCTCGTGGAGGAGCTCGGCAACCTGGACGGCGTTCGTCGCCGCGCCCTTGCGCAGGTTGTCGCCGACGATCCACATGTTGAGGCAGCGCTCGTGGGAGGGATCGCGGCGGATGCGCCCTACCAGGACCACGTCGCGGCCGGCGGCCTCGGTGGCGAGCGGGTAGACCCCGTCGCCGGGTGCATCGACGACCAAGACGCCGGGCGCAGCGGCCAGCGTCCGGCGGCAGTCCTCGGGGGACAGGGGCTCGCGCGTCTGGATGTTCACCGACTCGGACTCCCCCTTCAGGACCGGCACGCGAACGCAGGTGGCGGAGATGCCGAGATCGTCCTCGCCCGCGCCGAGGATCTTGCGCGTCTCGGCCATCATCTTGCGCTCCTCGGTGGTGTAGTCGTCGCCGCCCTTGAACGTCTCGACCTGGGGGAGGATGTTGAAGGCGATCCGGTGGGGGTACACCAGGGCTGGCGGCACCTCGGAGCCGTGGAGGAGGGCGTCGGTCTGCGCCTCGAGCTCCTGCATCGCTCGCCGTCCCGTGCCGGAGACGGGCTGGTAGGTGGACACGACGATGCGCTCGAGCCCGACGGAGCGGTACAGGGGTCCCAGCGCCACCAGCATCTGCATCGCGGAGCAGTTTGGGTTGGCCACGATCCCGCGATGGCCGTCGAGGGCCTCGGGGTTGACCTCCGCCACGACGAGCGGGACGTCGTCGTGCATGCGCCAGAAGCTGGTGTTGTCGACCACGACGGCGCCCGCCTCGACGAAGCGCGGAGCCCACTCCTCGCTCACCGATCCTCCCGCCGAGGAGAGCACGAGCTCGATTCCCTCGATCGCGTCCGCCGACAGGGGGCGACACTCGATCTCTCGCCCGGCATACGAGAGCTTGGTCCCGGCCGAGCGCTCGGAGCTGAAGGGAATCACCTCGGTGGCCGGGAAGCCACGCTCGCCGAGCACCTCGAGGATCGTGCTACCCACTGCGCCCGTGGCGCCCAAGACGCCGACCCTGTAGCCATCGCCGGCCATGGCTAGGGAGTTACGCGGGGTCGGTGCTCGGCGCCCGTCGGCTCCTCGCGGAGCACCGCATCGGAGCCGAGGTCGAAAGCCTCGTGGAGAGCCCGCACGGCCTGCGCGATGTCATCGGCGGCGATCACGCACGAGATCTTGATCGGCGAGGTGGCGATCATCTCGATGTTGATCCCGTTCTCGCCCAGGGTCCGGAAGACCTTGGCGGCGACGCCTGGGTGGCTTCGCATCCCCGCCCCCACCACCGAGACCTTGCCGACGCGGTCGTCGGTCTGCAGCGTCTCGGAGATCTCGAGCCCGCCGAGCGCCTCGGCCGCCGCCTGCAGGTCATCCGCGTCGACCGTGAACGAGAGGTCGGCCTTGTCGTCGGTGGAGACCGGCTCGTTCTGGATGATCATGTCGACGTTCACGTTCGCGTCGGCGAGCGCGCCGAAGACCCGACCCGCGATCCCGGGCTCGTCGCGGAGGCCGCTGAGCGTCACCCGCGCCTCCTCGGCGTGCGTCACGGCTGTCACTGAAGGTCGTTCCATGGTGTCCTGCTCGGAGAGGACGAGAGTACCTGGGCCGTCCTCGAACGAGCTCCGGCATTCCATGCGGATGTTGTGGTTCCTGGCGTACTCCACGGACCGGAGCTGCAACACGCGAGCGCCGGAGGCGGCCATCTCCAGCATCTCCTCGAAGGAGACGTACGGCAGCAGCCGGGCATCTTCGACGAGCCGCGGATCGGCGCTGAACACCCCCCGGACGTCGGTGTAGATCTGGCAGACCTCGGCGCCCAGCGCGGCGGCGATCGCCACCGCCGTCGTGTCCGAGCCGCCCCGGCCGAGCGTCGTGACGTCGCGGCTGTCGCCGGAGACGCCCTGGAACCCAGCGACGAGCACGATCCTGTCCTCGTCGAGGGCGTCGCGAATGCGGTCGGCCCGCACGTCCAGGATCCGCGCCTTGGTGTGCGAGGAGTCGGTGACGATCCCTGCCTGCGACCCGGTCAGCGAGATCGCGTTGTGGCCGAGGTCGTGAATGGCCATCGCGCAGAGCGCACAAGAGATCCGCTCCCCGGTTGAGAGGAGCATGTCCATCTCCCGCGCCGCCGGCGTGTCGGAGACCTCATGGGCCATGTGCACGAGCTCGTCCGTGGTCTTGCCGCGCGCCGAGAGGACCGCGACCACGCGCTTGCCCGCCTGCCGAGCGGCGACGATCCTCCCTGCCGCGCGCCGGATGTCGTCGGGCTCCGCAACGGAGGTCCCGCCGAACTTCATCACCACGATCTCACTCGTCGTCGTTGCCATGGCCGATTGAGGATAAGGACATGCGAACGACGGCACCGAGGGAGGCCGACGCGCCCGCTTCATCAGCATCCTTCCCCGAACCGGCCCTGAGGACCGTTACGCCTCCCCTCGCTGCCGCCGTTTTTGGCCCTCTGTGACCGCATGCACATACGGGGCCGCTTCCGAGCGATATATCTCCCCGATACATGGAGCTCTCGAGCACCGCCCACGTGATCCTCGGCATGTTGAGCTGGCGGCCGATGAGCGGCTACGAGATCAAGGCGCTCGTCGACAGGTCCACCCGTTTCTTCTGGGCAGCCAGCTACGGCCAGATCTACCCGGAGCTCCGCAAGCTCTCGGCGGCCGGCCTGATCGAGGGCAAGGCCGAGCCCCGAGGCGGGCGGCGACGCAACGTTTACCGCCTCACCCCCGCCGGCCGGCGGGAGCTCGAGGCGTGGCTCTCCGTCGACGCGGAGACGTTCGAGCTCCGCGACGAGGGTCTCCTGAAGCTGTTCTTTGCGGAGGCGGGCGGTAGCGAGGCCGCGATCAAGGCGCTCGACGCAAAGCGCCGCGATCACGAGCGGCTGCTCAGCCGCCTCGAGGAGATGGAGGCCACGGGACGGCCCGATGGATTCGCCTACCAGGTACTGCGCTACGGAATCGAATGCAACCGCTGGCAGGCGGAGTGGTGCGAGCGCACGATGCGCGAGCTGGAGAAGGAGCTGGACGCCGAGAGCCGGAGGAGCGCCTGATGCTCGACTCACTCGCCAGATTCGTCTACCGCCGTCGTCGCTTCGTCGCGGTCGGCGCCGTCGTGTTCTTCGTCGTCGCCGCCGGGTTCGGCAGCGGTGTGGCGTCACACCTGGATCCCTACGGCGCCGACGACCCGGCGACCGACAGCGTCAAGGCCGACAACCTCCTCACGGACCACGGTTACCGGCCCACCGACGTGATCGTGCTGTTCCAGCACGCACCCGTCGCCAGCGCCCAGACAAAGTCCCGGGTGGAGGCGGTCGAGCATGGGCTCCGCGCCCGCGGCGACGTAGCTCGCGTCACGGGCTACTACGACACGCGCTCGACCGACTTCGTCTCGCACGACCGCGACGCGACCTACCTCGCCGTGGCACTGCGGCCTACCGACGACAAGGCGCGCCAGGATGCGGCCTCCAGTATCGAGGACCGGCTCAACGGCAAGCCCGGCGTCACGGTCGGCGGCGGCGCGCTGGCCCAGGAGCAGGTCAACAAGCAGACCGAGTCCGACCTGCGCCGCGCCGAGCTGCTCGCGTTCCCGCTGCTGTTCCTGCTGTCGCTGCTGTTCTTCCGCAGCCTGGTCGCCTCGCTCCTGCCGTTGCTCGTCGGCGGCCTCGCGATCGTCGGCACCTTCCTGATCCTGAGAATCGCGAGCGAGGTCGGCTCGATCTCGATCTTCGCGCTCAACCTGACCACCGGTCTCGGCCTCGGCCTGGCGATCGACTACAGCCTGTTCATCGTCTCCCGCTACCGAGAGGAGCTCGCCAGGCGGGGAGTCGACTCGCCTGGGGCCGGCGGGCGCACGGAGCGCTGGGAGGCGCTGCGCGCGACCATGCGAACCGCGGGCCGGACGGTGCTGTTCTCGTCACTCACCGTCGCCGCAGCGCTCGCGTCGCTGATCGTCTTCCCGCAGCGGTTCCTGTACTCGATGGGGATCGGCGGCTCGCTCGTCGCGCTGTTTGCGGCGGGGGTGGCTCTGGTGATCCTCCCCGCCATCCTGAGCATCCTCGGGACCAGGGTCAACTCGCTCGCGCCGCGCTTTCTCCAGCGGCGCGCGGAGCGCGACGCCACGCCCGGCCACAGCGGCTTCTGGTACCGGCTCTCTCGCTTCGTCATGAAGCGGCCAATCCCGATCGCCGTCATGAGCGCGACGTTCCTGATCGCGCTCGGGATCCCCTTCCTGAGCCTCAAGTTCACCTCTGTCGACGCGCAGGTGCTGCCGGAGAGCGCGAGCGCCCGTCAGGTGGACGACGTGATGCGGGCGGACTTCCCCCCGTTCCGTGACAGCCCGGTGCAGCTCGTAATGGAGGGCGCCAGCCCCAGCGAGGTCAACCACTTCGCCGCCGAGGTCAAGCGCGAACCGGGAATCGCCGCGGTGGAGCCGCCGCGCCGCCTCGAGGGTGGCGTGACCGAGGTGGACACGATCTCGAAGAGCTCGTTCATGACCTCCCAGAGCAAGGACGCGGTCAGGGCGATTCGCGATCTCCCCGCGCCGCCCGGCGCCACAGTGCTCGTCACGGGCGCCGCCGCTCACTTCGTCGACTTCCAGTCGAGCCTCGAGCACTACGCCCCGATCGCCCTCGCGATCGTGGTGGTCACGACGCTGGTGATCCTGTTCCTGATGACGGGCTCGGTGATCCTGCCGATCAAATCGCTCGTCATGAACGTGCTCAACCTGACCGCAGTGTTCGGGATCCTCGTGCTGATCTTCCAGGACGGCAACCTCGAGGGGCCGCTTGGCTACACGAGCCAGGGGGCGCTCGAGCAGACGATGCCGATCCTGCTCTTCGCGGTCGCGTTCGGGCTCTCGACCGACTACGCCGTGTTCCTTCTCTCCCGGATCAAGGAGGCCAGGGACAACGGCGCTTCGGAGTCCGAGTCGGTGGCGCTGGGCCTGGAGCGAACCGGGCGGATCGTCACCGCCGCGGCGCTCCTGTTCTCGATCGCGATCGGCGCCTTCGCGACCTCGCAGATCGTCTTCATCAAGGAGAACGGCGTCGGCACGGCGCTCGCGGTGCTGATCGACGCGAGCATCATCCGCGCCCTGCTCGTGCCGTCGCTGATGGAGCTGCTCGGCAAGTGGAACTGGTGGGCGCCGCGGCCGTTGCGACGCCTGCACGAGCGCCTCGGCGTGAATGAGCCCGGGCCGGCGCCCGGCGCACTATCGTGACTCGGGTGCCGACCCCCGCCGAGAAGCCCGTCCGCATGCCGCCGGGCCCAAGGCTGCCGAGGGTGCTTCAGACACTCGGCTTCCTGATCGCTCCCCCGCGCTTCATCGAGGCCTGCCATCGCCGATATGGCGATGCGGTGACCTTCAGCACCCTGTTCGACTCCCGGTTCGTGATGGTGTTCGAGCCGGACCTCGTCAAGCAGGTGTTCCGGGCGCCCCCCGATCAGCTTCGGGCCGGCGAGGCGAATGCGGTCCTCGGTCCGGTGCTCGGCGAGCGGTCGGTTCTGCTCCTCGACGGCGCCGAGCACCTTCGCGAGCGGCGGCTCATGCTCCCGGCCTTTCACGGCCAGCGCATCCGGGCCTACGAGTCGGTGATCCAGTCGGCCACGGACGACGCGATCGACTCCTGGCCCGTGGGTGAGACCTTCTCGCTTCTTCCCTCGATGCAGGCGATAACGCTGGAGGTAATCGCGCGGGCGGTCTTCGGCGTGACCGACGAGCGCAGGCGATCCGAGTTCAAGCGGCGGATACGCGCGATGCTGGACCCGGTGTCGAACCGGTTCTCGATGTTGCTCTTCGTTCTGTCCGGCCAGCGATTCGGCGGCGGTGGCGGCATCGAGCGTTTCGAGGAGCGGCGGCGGGCGCTCGATGAACTGATCTACGACGAGATCGCTCGACGCCGCGACGCTCCCGATCTGAACGAGCGGGACGACGTCTTCTCCACCCTGCTGCTCGCCCGCGACGAGGACGGCGAGGAGATGACCGACGTCGAGCTCCGCGACGAGCTCGTGACGCTGCTCGTCGCCGGACACGAGACCACGGCCACCGGCCTCGCCTGGGCATTCGACCTACTGCTTCACGACGAGCCGGCGCTGACCCGGCTGCGAGAGACGCTCGCGGCCGGGGACGAGTCGTACCTCGACGCCGCGGTCAAGGAGACGCTTCGCATCCGTCCCGTGATCCCCGCTGTTGGCCGAGTCGTGAGGGACGAGCCGTTCCAGCTGAACGGCTACCGGATACCGCCGGGCGTGGAGATCAACCCGTCGATCGTCGTCATGCACCGGCGCGGCGACCGCTATCCGGAGCCGTCGAGGTTCATGCCAGAGCGCTTCCTCGCACCCGACCCGCCCGACACCTACACCTGGATCCCGTTCGGCGGCGGGTCGCGACGGTGCCTGGGCGCGAGCTTCGCCTCCTTTGAGATGCGCGTCGTAATTGGGCGCGTGCTGGAGCGAACGGCCCTCGAACCGGCCGGCGGGCCCGAGCCGATCGAGCGCCGGGGGATCACCCAGATGCCCAAGGACGGAGTGCGGGTGGTCCAGACGCGACCGCCCGTTCAGTGGAGCCAGAGGGTCCCTGCCCGAGTCGGGGCCTAGCGATCGAGCGCGAGTCGCCCGGCGAACGCCCGGCCCAGCGTGACCTCGTCGGCGTGCTCGAGATCGGCTCCCACGGGGAGGCCGCTGGCGAGCCGGGTGATCGTCACCCGGTCGCGAAGCAGGTCCGCGATGTGGTGGGCGGTCGCCTCACCAGTGGTGGTCGGGTTGGTCGCGAGCACGAGCTCCTCCACCCCGCCGGCGTCGACGCGGCGCACGAGCTCGGCGATCTTCAGGTCCTCGGGGTCGATCCCGTCGATCGGCGAGAGCGCGCCGCCGAGCACGTGGTAGAGCCCGCGATATTCGCCTGTGCGCTCGATGGGGATCACGTCGGAGGGCTCCTCGACCACGCAGATCAGCGACGAGTTGCGGCTCTCGTCCTCGCAGATCCGGCACTTCTCGCCCTCGGCGAGGTTGAAGCAGACCTCGCACAGGCCGACCTTCTCCTTGACCTCGCGAATCGCGTCGGCCAGGCCGAACGCCTCGGAGTCGTCGGATCTCAGGATGTGGAACGCGAGCCGCTGCGCCGTGCGCTGACCGATCCCGGGTAGGCGCGAGAGCTCGGTGATGAGGCGCTGGATTGGCCCCGGATGCATCGGCTGAACCTAGCGCCGCGAGCGGCGCTTACATCCCCGGTAGACCCAGTCCCCCGAGTCCCCCGCCACCGCCGGCGATCCCGCCCAGCTTCGAGGTGGCGAGCTCCTGCGCCGAGCGAATCGCCTCGTTCACCGCCGCCAGGACCATGTCCTGGAGCAGGTCGGCCTCCTCGGGGTCGATGGCCTCCGGATTGATCGTGACCTCCAGCAGCCGCAGGTCGCCGCTCATCTTCACCTTCACCATCCCGCCGCCGGCACTCGCATCGACGACCTCGTGCTGGAGCTTCTCCTGCGCCTCCATCATCTCGGACTGCATCTGCTGGACCTGCTTCATCATCGCGTTCACGTCGAGCCCTCCGGGCCCGGGTCCTCCTCGAGTCATCCGGCTGCCTCCTTCTCCTCGGCGTCGTGGTCTTCGGCCTCCTCGAACTCCTCGGCGTCGAACTCGTCCTTGAGCCTGGCGATCAGCTCCTCCTCGCTCAACTCGCCCTTCTCTCCGACCACGTCCACGACGTCGTCGGCCTCGAGCAGTACGTAGACGGGGCGGAGCCGCTCTCCGACGATCGTCTGGACGGCGTCGGCGAGCCGGTCGCGGGCCTCCTCCGCCTCCGCCTTCCGCTTGTTGAACGCGGCGCTCGGCGGAAAGCCCACCTTCAGCGCCTGCCCGGACCCCTCGGTATCGAGCGCGACCGGCCGCGCGGCGGCGAAGACCGTGGAGAGAAGCTCGGACCCGGAATCGCGAACCTGATCCACGACGGCGGGCCAGAGCGAGACGACCCGCTCGAGATCGACCGGCTCCTCGACCACCGCGGCCGCCGCACTTCGAGCGGCGGGTTCGCCGTCACGCTCGGTGGTTTCTGCCGCTTCCGGAACCGAGGGGGAGGCATCGCTCAGGCCGGCCGCCTTGGGGTCACCACGGCGAGCTTGAGGCGGCTGTGCCGACACCTGTGTCGGCTCAACGCCGTGCTCGCCGGGGGGAGCCGCAGGCGGGCGGGCGCCGAGTGACGACTCGAGCCGCTCGAGGCGCTGGAGCAGGGCCTGCTTGGTGGGGTCGAGCTGCGGCCGCGCGGCCCGAAGCAGGGCCAGCTCGATGGTCATGCGCGGCTCGTCCCCCTCCTTGACGGCGGCGAGCGCCGCGGCGATCACGTCGATGGCCCGGACCAGCGCGAGCTCCGAGAGCTGCTCCGCCTGCGTCCTGAGGCGCTCGGGGTCGGCCGCCGTGACGCTGAACGCCTCGGGGACGTCGCCCGCAGTGCGGATCACGAGCAGCTGGCGGAGGTGCGCGAGGACATCGCGCGCGAACTGGGTCACGTCGCGGCCCGAGCGCGCCAAGCGCTCGCTCACCTCGAGCGCGGCCCTCCCGTCCTCCGCGGCGATCGCGTCGGCGATCGCCAGGATCAGCTCCGACTCGGCAACGCCGAGCACGGCGAGCACGTCATCGGTGGCCACCTGCTTGCCGCTGTAGGCGACCAGCTGGTCAAGGGTCCCCAGGCCGTCGCGGAAGCTCCCACGGGCGGAGCGGGCGATCGCCGCCACCGCGCCGTCGTCGATCTCGATCGACTCGGCGGAGGCGACGCGCCGCAGGACCGCGGCGATCTGCTCCAGCGACGGCCGCTGGAAGTCGAAGCGCTGGCACCGGTCGACGATGGTGGGCATCACCTTGTGCGGCTCGGTGGTGCAGAGCACGAAGACCGTGTTGGGCGGGGGCTCCTCGAGCGTCTTGAGGAATGCATTCCACGCCTCGCGGGTGAGCATGTGGGCCTCGTCGAGGATGTAGACCTTCCAGTTCCCCGCCGCGGGCGCGTAGCCCACGCGCTCGCGGAGGTCGCGGATGTCATCCACCGAGCGGTTCGACGCGGCGTCCATCTCGATCACGTCGAGCGACGACCCGGCGGCGATCGTGCGGCAGGACTCGCACTCCCCGCAGGGCGTCACCGTTGGCCCGTTGACGCAGTTGAGCGAGCGGGCGAGGATCTTCGCGAGCGACGTCTTGCCGGTGCCGCGCGAGCCGACGAAGAGGTAGGCGTGATGGACTCGGTCCTGCTCGACCGCGTTGCGCAGGGTGCGCACGACGTGCTCCTGGCCGACCACCTCGTCGAAGCTCTGGGGGCGGTGGCGGCGGTAGAGGGACGCTTCAGCCAAGGTCGAGCCAGTCTAGCTGTGGCCTCGGGCCGGTCCGAGCCGCGATCCCGCTAGCTCCGGGAAGCCGGATCAGGCGCGGACGGCGACGACCTCGACGTACTCGGCGGGCGCCACCAGCGCCGCATCGCCGGCGCGATTCGCCTCCCGCACGACGGCCAGAAGGTCGTTCTCGAGCGCGGCAGCGCCCTCGTCGCCGACCCGTTCGAATGCCATCATCATCGGGCCGAAGAACTCCCTGAAGAACGCGAGCCACTGCTCCGGCGAGCCGTACCGGAAGTTCAGGTGACGCTCGTTGAGCGTGAGCTCCGACACACCGTCGCCGAACAGCTCCCTGAGCCGGTCTTCGGTCCCCCAGAGCACGGCGGGCTGGATGCCCGGGGGCGGCGGCGCATGCTCGGCGATGGTCTTGAACAATCCCCCGCCGACGAGGCCGCGGGGAGGCCAGTTCGCCATGCCGATCTTGCCCCCGGAGCGGCAGACCCGCAGCAGCTCTGCCGCCGTCCGCTCCTGGTCCGGGGCGAACATCGCCCCGAAGGTGGAGATCACGTAGTCGAACGATGCGTCCTCGAACGGTAGGTCCTGCGCATCGCCCTCGACGAACTCGACGTCGTAGCCCTCGGCGGCGGCGCGCTCGCGTCCCCGCTCGAGCAGGGCGGGGACGTAGTCGAGGCCCACAGCCGTTGCGTTGCGGCGCGCCGCCGCGATGGCTCCGTTTCCCCCTCCACAGGCCACGTCGAGTACGCGCTGTCCGGGTAGGACATCGACCGCCTCGCAAAGCTCCTCCTGAACGATCTGCGCCGCGGTCCCGATCTTGGCGAAGTCCCCCTTCGACCAGACCTGCTGCTGGATCTGGGTGACGACCTGGAGGTCTGGAGCGTCGGTCATCTGGTTGCACTATTTCAAGATCAGGGCTCCCCTGCCGATTCATGCACCAATGGCAGGTTGGAGGAACAGACTCCGCGCGCGCCTGGTCGGAGCGTCGCTCGTGCTCGCGCTGGGCGTGCTCTGCGTCGCCGCGTCGGGCGCCGCCGGCATGCGCAGCGAGAAGCTCGGCAGGCACCTGTGCAAGACGGTCAAGGGCGGCAAGTTCGTCGCGATCCCCGGATTCCCGGGCGAGAAGATCGACCGGCGACTGATCCCGGACATCAGGTGGATGAAGCGCAAGTACGACATCTTCATCACGGACGGCTATTCCCGTGACCCGGTGCACGCGGAGGCCGGCGAGCACCCCATCGGGCTCGCGACCGACATCGTCCCGAACGCGTCCAGGGGCGGAACGTGGAACGAGATCGGTGAGCTCGCGCATTTCGCAGAGCCACAGCAGAACGAGCCGATCATGCCGTGGCGCTGGGTAGGTTGGAACGGCGACGCCGGGCACGGACGGGGCAACCACCTGCACCTCTCGTGGTCTCACTCCCCCAGCCCGCCCGGGCATCCCGCGCGCGTCGTCTACACCCGCATATGCCCGAAGTCCGAGGGCGACGGAAAGCCCTCCGGCGGCGGCCATCACGACGGCCATGGGCCCAACGGCGGCACCGGGCCCGGCTCCGGTGGCAAGGGCGGCGGTGGCGACGGCGGCTCGAACGGCGGCACCGGCGCGGGAGGCGGTGGTGACGGCGGCGGGGGCGGAAACGCTCCCAGCGGCGCGATCTCCCCGAAGGTCGGCAAGCTCGCACCCGTCGTCGCCGAGGACTTCTAGTAGCGGCTAAAAAAATGGACCGTGCGGCCCGTCGTCGAGAGCAGTCCCCGGGCGCTTGCGTCACGGTTGGCTCGGGCCAGGATTGTCCGCGGCACATGCTCGCTACCGCTTAAGGCTGCTTCCTTCCGGACCTGACCTGATTCGCGGGCGCTCATTGCGCGGGACCTGGCCGTCAGCGCCTTCCGCGGCGTACTGACCCCGAAGGCTGCGACCCTCAAACGGGTGTTCAGCCCCGCTAGAGCGGATTGCGGGTGACAGGGCACCGCTACCTCCCCGCCTAGCACGGTCCGTCGGAGATCCTAGACGACGGACTGGGCCATGACCGGCCCGAGCCGGCAGCGAACCCTCGTGCCGGCCCTCGACGAGCGGATCTGGAGGAGGTCGCAGAAATGGTTGGCGATCCAGAGGCCGCGCCCTCCCGGCTTGTCGAGAGACGGGCGAAGGCGGCCGACCAGGGGATCGGAGATGGTTCCCGCGTCGCCCACCTCGCAGACGACGTCCTCGTCCTCGTGCCAGGCCCGCAGGACCCCGCTCCCACCGCCGTGGCGGAGCGAGTTGGTGACCAGCTCGTCGACGGCGAGGACGAGCCCGTCGGCCCGCTCGGGGTCGATCACCTCCCCAGCGGCCCGGTCGGCCACGAACCGGCGCGCCGTCCCGAGATCATCGGGAGAGTCGAACGGAAGCTCATCGGCCTGGGCGGGCGGGTCGGGCAGCGGACCGTCGAAGGGCGCCCCGGCCTCCTCCGGCTCGACGTAGAGGCTCGACTCGCGCTGTGTCCCGTGGTCGTCGATCAGCGGATGGCTCTCGGCTGCCGCCCGAAGGACGCCGGGCCGCAGCGTGTGCGTGTCGTATGCGCATAGGAACCACGCCTCGGGGCCGTCGGCGAAGGCGAGGTTGAGCAGCGACTCGTGATGCCCGCATTCGACCACCTCGGGCTGGCTGCGCTCGGGCCAGATCGGCTCCCCGAGGCCGCGAACCCGCCGGCCGGCCGTCGCGTTCCGGGCGATGAATTCCTCCCACGCGGGGATGATCAGCGCCGGATTGCGGCCCAGGTCGTGCATGTCGGCGAAGGTGACCGCGCCCGCTGCGCCGTCGAGCCGGCTCCTGAGGAGCTCGATCTTCTCGGGGCTGAGCGCAACCAGCACGGGCTCACCCGCCCCGACTCCGTTGCGGATGAACGGCAGCGCAGCGGCGAGGAATGAATCCTCGCCGGTATAGAAGAGCGCCTCGTGCCGAAGGGCCTGCGCAGCCACGCATGCCCTCTTCCCCCGTGGGGGCCTCCAGAAACGGTTAGTTGGTCAGCCGACCGGGCGCGTCGAGAAGGCCAGGCGCCAATCGTCCGACGTCTCGCCGTCGATCATCAGCCGCCATTCGAAGCGGCCCCCGGGTGGCAGGATCAGCGGGCCGATGTTGATCGCGAGCGGCACGTCGATGGGCGTCCCGGGCCGAACTCCCACGGGCCGCCCGACCTCGAAGGCGCCCTCGATCGTCACCGGCTCCTCTCCCTCCTCCGGGGTCTCCGCGACGACTGGCTGCCCGTCGCTGTCGATGAGCTCGAACCGGAACTGGTGCTCGACGTTCGTGCGGTCCCACGGAACCTGGATGTAAGCGGCGATCGCCGACGCGCTCGGCTCAGGCCCGGTGACCGACCAGCCACCGCCAAGGATGTACAGCTTCCCCTCGACGGCCTGAGCGGCGTCCGCGAGCATCATCGTGACCTTCACCCCGCCATCCTCGCACGTGACTCCGAGCCGGCAACGCCGCCTATCATCAGCCTCCCGTTTCGGGCGCGTAGCTCAGTGGGAGAGCGCTCGCTTCACACGCGAGAGGTCGCTGGTTCGAAACCAGCCGCGCCCATGCTCAGCATGGTCGCCGGGGCTGGTTTCTTCACACCGGTCGCATCCCTGCTCCCTCGAAACCAGCCGCGCCCATCTAGCTCCCTCTTACGTCAACGCCCTAAGCGCGCGCGATGGGATTACCGGGGATTGGGATCACTTGGGTGGGTTTGGGCACCAGATTGAGGCGGTACACAATGCGCTCTGATCGAGACTGCCGTCCGCAGTGCCCCGCTCAACCCCCGAGATAACGAGCAAGCGCAAAATCCTCAGTCTGGCTCGGGCCGCGTCCGAGCCCAGCCAGGACGATCTTGCCGTCACCCTGGAGCGCCACCCCGGCTGCCCCGCCATCGGATCCGCTGTCTGAGTCGACGACCCCGACGTTGGTCGTCTGTTTGCCGTCGCCGGAGAAGGTCGTGTCGAGCGAGCCGTTCGGGCTGTAGCGGGCGAGGGCGAAGTTGGACCCTGTCGCGCCCGCGAAGCCAGCGGCCACGATCCGGCCATCTGGCTGGAGCGCCACCGAATTCGCCCCGTCGACGCCTCCAAAGTCAGTCGTCTGCTTGCCGTCGCCGGAGAAGGTCGTGTCGAGCGAGCCGTTGGTGTTGTAGCGGGCGAGGGCGAGGTTCTTGGCCCCGTCGCCGTCCGCCTGCCCGACCGCCACGATCTTGCCGTCGCCCTGGAGCGCCACCCCGGCCGCCCGGTCGTTCCCACCAAAACTCGTCGTTTGCAGGCCATCGCCGGAGAAGCTCGTGTCGAGCGCTCCGCCTGGCTTGTAACGGGCGAGCGCGAAGTCGTTGTCGCCGAAGGTACCCGCATACCGGACACCGACCGCGACGATTTTGCCGTTTGCCTGAACGCCCACCCCGAGTGCGAATTGAAAGCCCGCGTCGGACGTTCGCTGGAGGCCGTCGCCGGAGAAGGTCGTGTCAAGCGAGCCGTCCGGGTTGTAGCGGGCGACGGCGAAGCCCGGGAAGGAGCTGCCGACCACGACGATCTTGCCGTCACTCTGGAGCGCCACTCCGGTCGCCGCGTCGTCGGTTCCGGCCCCGAAGTTGGTCGTCTCCATGCCGTCACCGGAGAAGCTCGTGTCGAGCGACCCGTCGGGGTTGTAGCGGGCGAGCGCAAAATGCGTCCCGGCAAAGAGCGGCCCACCTTGCCCAACGACGACGATCTTGCCGTCTCCCTGAATCGCGACCGCGTTTGCCTCGTCGGACGTGCCGAAGTCGGTTGTCTGGCGGCCGTCGCCGGAGAAGCTCGTGTCGAGCGAGCCGTCGGGGTTGTAGCGGGCGAGCCCGAAGTCGCCGGGGGGGCCCTGGCCGTTCGTAGCGCCTGGCCCACTGTGCCCAACCGCGACGATCTTGCCGTCGTCCTGAATCGCCACAGCGTTTGCATGCTCCCCGATCCCTCCGAAGAAGGTCGTCTGCTTACCGTCGCCGGAGAAGGTGGTGTCTAGCGAGCCATCGAGGCTGTAGCGGGCGAGCCCGACGTCCTCGCCTCCACCATGGTCTGCCTCCCCAACCGCGACGATCTTGCCGTCGCCCTGTAGCGCCACCCCCGCCGCCGAGTCGAAGTGGGTGCCGAAGAAGTCGGTCGCCTGCTTGCCATCGCCGGAGAAGCTCGTGTCGAGCGAGCCGTTGGTGTTGTAGCGCGCAACGGCGAAGTCACCGCTGATCGCGACGTCTGGGTGATCGACAGAGAGGACGTCGGCGTATCCGGCCGCGACGATCTTGCCGTCGCCCTGGACAGCGACGGCGGTCGCCGCGTCGACGTCTTCTATGTCGGTGCGTTGCCTGCCGTCACCGGAGAAGCTCGTGTCGAGCGAGCCGTTGGTGTTGTAGCGGACGAGGGCGAAGTCACGGGCCTGGATTTGCCCACTCGTTCCGCCGACCACGACGATCTTGCCGTCACTCTGGAGCGCCACGCCCCTGGCACCGCCGAACCCGAAGGCATTCAGCTCCTTGCCGTCGCCGGAGAAGCTCGTGTCGAGCGAGCCGTTGGTGTTGTATCGGACGAGGGCGAATTGGCCGCCGGCTCCGGAGGCTCCCGCCGCCACGATCTTGCCATCGTCCTGGAGCGCCACTGCCTGCGCCGCATCCGCTCCCCCAAGATCAGTTGTCTGCTTCCCATCGCCGGAGAAGCTCGTGTCGAGCGAGCCGTCGGGGTTGTAGCGGGCGACCGCAAAGTCATGGGACTGGCCCTCGCCACTCGTTCCGCCAACAACGACGATCTTGCCGTCGTCCTGAATCGCAACACCGCCTGCTGTGACGATGTTCGCGATCGTCTGATTGCCATCGCCGGAGAAGGTGGGATCGAGCGTCCCATTGGGGTTGTAGCGGCTGATCGCAGACCCCCCGACCACAACGATCTTTCCATCGGCCTGGAGCGCCACTGCCGCGCCGTCCCCGAATTGGTTCGTCAGCTTCCCGTCCCCGGAGAAGCTCGTGTCCGGCGATCCATTCGGGTTGTAGCGGGCGACGGCACTGCCGCCGCCGTGAGCGAAATCTCTGCCGACCACCACGACCTTCCCGTCGGGCTGGATCGCTGTCGCTGCGGCCCTGCTGGAACCGAGGGGCATATCGGTCGTCTGCTTGCCGTCCCCGGAGAACGTTGGGTCGAGGTCCCCAGCCGCTCCACTTGCCACCGACGAGAAGGCGGCGCAGACCAGCACGGAAGCAAGGAGGGCACTTGGGTATACGAGCCCTCGTGCCCTCATGATCACCACCACTCCCTCTCCTGCCCTGGGGTCTCTATCCAACTTACCACCGGTGCGGCTCCCATCCCTGGAACAGTGCATGTCCGAGGTGCAATCGGAGTTCACCAGATCAGACCAGGGGCGGCCATCGGACCACGGGCGGCCATCCCGGAGCGGAGCCGGAGCGCGGTTGACGACCTCCAGGCTCTCCTGCGACATCGCCGTTGGGCAGAAAGCCGTTCTCTCTGCCCGAATCCCCGATAATCGCGCGTAATGCTTGGTAATCCA
>DASQCL010000292.1:0-27792 GCA_035634715.1 Solirubrobacterales bacterium | reverse complement strand
AGGTGACGTTGACGTCTTTCTGGTCTATTGCCCCGACAGGCCCGGTGAGATTTACTGCATTCCAGTGGAGTTGACGGCGAAGCGCCGGACCCGCCTACGCATCGAACCTACACTCAACGGTCAGGCCCGAGGAATCCGTTGGGCATCTGATTACGAGCTGCCCGCCTAGCTCAATTGGCAGAGCACCTCACTTGTAATGAGGAGATTCCCGGTTCGAGTCCGGGGGCGGGCTCTGGAGATGGCAGAGCGCGACTTCACCTGGCATGACGCCGAGCGGACGATCGTCTTCCGGCCGGGGGCGCTCGCTGACTCGACCGATATCCTCGCCGGCACCGTCTGGGAGCGGTTCGAGGTCCTGACCACCACCCGCGCTCTGGGCGCCGCGCCCTTGGATCTCGCCGAGCGCGCGAGCATGGTGCACCAGGTCGGGCCCGGGGAGGTTCCAGACGTCGCGGCGGCGATCATCGACCGGGTTCGGAATCCGACCCTGGTCGCGCTGGGCGGCGGCCGTGTGATCGATACGGCGAAGGCGATTGCCGCGCTGCGCGGCGGACGCGTTTGCGCGATCCCGACGACGCTGTCCGGGGCCGAGATGACGGAAATCCATCGTTTCCCGGCGGGCCGCGAGGTGTATGCGCGGCATCACGTGCGGCCGAAGCTGGTCATCGCGGACCCGTTGGAGATGACCACCTTGGACGACCGCCGCCTCCGAGCGAGCGCGATGAACGCGCTGGGCCACGGCGCCGAGGCGCTCTACGTCCCTTTCGCCAATCCCGTGGGCACGCTCGCGGCGCTGCGCGGTGCGGAGCTGATCGCCTCGGCGCTCGATCAGCCGCCCGGCGAGCGCGACCGCGGGGGGGTGGCTCTCGGTTCCATCCTCTGCGCCTACGCGCTCGACTCGACCGGGTTCGCCCTTCATCACGTTGTCTGCCAGACGCTGGTGCGGATGGTCGGCACCCCACACGCGGACACGAACGCGACGATGCTGCCGCGAACGATGGACGCGATGCGCGGCCGCGCCCCCGAGGAGATCGCGTCGCTCGCGCATGCGCTGGGCGTGGAGCCCGACGAGATCCGCTCTCGGATCGAGTCGCTCGGCGGCGGCCCGAGGCGGCTCGGCGACGTCGGCGGCAACCCCGATCGCGTCGAGGCCGCGTGTCAGGCGATGCTCGAGCGGCCGGAGCTTGCGAACACCCCCGATCCACCGGGCCTGGCAGAGCTCCGCCGCCTCGTGGAGGACGGCTGGTAGGAAAACGCCCGCTCCGTAGGTACGCAACTGCGCCTGCGGGTAAGTAACGGGACGTGCGTGTGCGTGTAGGCATGGGCATGGACGAGGGCCCGGGGAAGTCGGCGCCGCCACGCTCCGACCGCGTGATCAGCGAGGAGCGGTTCCGGCGCTACCACGACTACGCCCGCCGCCGCGGCGTCAACTGGCTGATCTACCTCGTCGCACGCGTGATCCTCCAGCCGGCGTTCCTGATCTGGTTCCGCCTCTCGAGGACCGGCCGCGAGCACTTCCGGGGCATCAAGGGCGGGCTGATCGTCGCCTCCAACCACCGCAGCTTCCTCGACCCCTTCGTGATCGGGGCGACCCTCCCGTGGCGGCGGCCGATGCAGTACGTCGCCAAGGTCGAGCTCTTCGAGCGCCGCTGGCAGGGGTGGATTCTCTCCCGCGTCGGCGCGTTCCCCATCCGCCGCGGGCAGTCCGACGAGATCGCCATGGAGACGGCGGGCATCGTGCTCGACCGCGGCGGAACTGTTTGCATCTTTCCCGAGGGCACCCGCATCCGGTCCGGCTCGCTCGGGACTCCACGACGAGGCGTCGGACGCTTGGCGCTCGAGACCGGAGCGGCGGTCGTCCCTGTCGCGGCGCACGGCACCGAGCACGTGCGACGCGGATTCCGGATTCGGCCGCGCAAGGTGAAGCTCCGCATCGGGCGCCCGATGCGGTTCCCGCGGACCGAGCATCCGTCACCTGGCCTCGCCGCCACCGTCACCGGCCGGATCTGGCCGAACATCGAGCTCCAGTGGGAGTGGCTTGGCGGGCTGCCGCCCCTGCGCAAGGCCGCGGTGATCGGGGCGGGGAGCTGGGGGACCGCGATGGCGGTGCTGCTGGCTCGCGGCGGGCTCGACGTCCAGCTCGGCACCCGCTCCGAGGAGAAGGCCGCCGAGATCGGCGCCAAGCGCGAAAACCACGACTATCTGCCGGGCGCCCCCCTCCCGGAGAACGTCTCGATCCGCCGCGCCGTCGACATCGAGCTCGCCGGCGTCGACCTCGTCTGCCTCGCCGTCCCGTCGGCCGCACTGCCCGCGGTCGTCGGCGGGCTTGGCGACCGGGTCGGCTCCAGGGCGGCCGTCCTCCTGCTCACCAAGGGCCTCGTCCAGCCCCTCGGCCAGCTGCCGAGCGAGTACGTGGGGGAGCGGATCCGCTCGCGCGCGATCGCGTCCCTCGGCGGCCCCGCCCACGCCCGCGAGGCGGCCGCCGGCATGGCCGCCCTGGTCCTCGGGACCACGGACGACGACCTGCGCTCCCAGCTCGGCGAGGTCTTCGACCGCGCGGGGCTGGTCTGCGAGCGGAATACGGACGTCGCCGGGGTGGAGATGGCGGGCGTAGCGAAGAACGCCGCGGCGCTCGCGGCTGCCGCGGCGGAGTCGCACGGCCTGAACGCGGCGGGGATCGCGGCCGCGACGATCTGGCGGGAATGTGTCGAGTACGCCCTCTCGCGCGGCGCGCGCCTGGAGACGTTCACCGGCCTGGCCGGAGTGGGCGACCTGCCCGCCACGGTGATGGCGCCCGGCAGCCGGAACCGCCGCGCGGGCGAACTGCTCGGCGCCGGCATGGCGGCGGACCAGATCCCGGGGAAGATCGGTCAGGCGTCGGAGGGGCTCGACTCGGTCCCCTTGATCGCCGAGTCCGTGGGGCGCGCGGGGCTCGCCTCGCCTGGCCTTGACGGCCTCGCCGCCCTGATCGACGGGAGCATCGACACCGGCGAGTGGGTCGCCGGGTTGCGCCGCGCCGAGCGCGCGCGACGGGCCGCAGCGTGAGGAGATTAGGCTTGAACGGTGAGCGAAAGCGCGACGGACGCGGCCACCAAGGCGGAACTCGATCGTGCCTTCGAGGACCTCTACCGGGCGCATCTCCGGGACGTCTACTCGTACGCGTACTACCGGGTCGGGAACCATCACGACGCCGAGGACCTGACCGAGCAGGCTTTCCTTCAGGCCTATCGCCATTTCGAGCGGGCGCGAAGGGAGTCCAACGGGCGGCCGCTTCGTCCCTGGCTCATCCGGATCGCGCACAACCTCGCGTCCAACTATCACCGCGACCGCGCGCGGCGCCCGACGGCGAACATCGAGGCGGTCGAGCCGCCATCCCACCCGCACGACACCGAGCAGATCGTCGAGGGGAGGGAGGAGCTGCGACTGGTGATCGACCGTCTGGATCGGCTCTCGGACGACCGCCGCGAGGCGCTGATCATGCGCTTCGCGCTCGACATGTCGAATCGGGAGATCGCGCGGGCGCTGGGGCGCTCGGACGGCGCGACAAAGGTGCTCATCCATCGGGCGATCAAGCAGCTCGAGGAGGAGATGGAGAAGGAGTGATGACGTGAGCGACGAGAGTCAGGTCCGCTTGGAGGCGCTGCTCAGCGACGCCCTGCGCCCGATCGAGCCGCCGGAGGACTTCGCGAGCCGGGTCGAGACCACGCTCAGCGCGATCACCGAGCAGGCCGCGGCCGAGCTCTCGAGCTGGGCGGACGAGCTCTCGGAGAGCGAGCTCGAGTCGCTCCGCGATCCGCGCAACTGGGTCCGGCCGGTGGCCGCCGTGGCGGCGGGCACGCTCGCCGGCGGTGCGCTCGTAATCGTGGGCATGCGGCGGCGCCGGCGGTCAACCGGATTCCGGGCGACCGCCGGGAGCGTGCTCCGCTCGGTGCGCCCGAGCGGCACGGCGCCCCGGCGGTAGCGATCCTCAGGCGGTCGCGGTCCGCGCGCGCGTCGGGGTCCGCGCAGGACTTGCTGCGCCGGCGGCGAGCCCGACCACGGCGATGATCAGGTGCAGGACGTTGTCCTCGGTGTTCACCGGGACGATGCTCAGGATCGCGTCGCCGCTGCCGATGAGGAAGCCCCAGATCGCCACGACCAGGTAGAGGAGCCCGACCGCCAGCGCGTAGGTGCGCGCGAAGTAGCCCGCCGCGGCGAGCCCGAGCAGTCCGGTCGCCAGGTGGAGGACGTTGTGCCAGCCGTTCACCGCGAAGATCCCGAACATGTCGTCCACTGTCCCCGGCGACCCGAAGCTGCTGCTGTAGAAAAATCCGACGATCCCCGCGATCGTGAGCACAGCGCCCACGACGGTGGCGTAGAGCTTGGCGGGACTGGATGCCTGCATCGACCTCTCCGTAGCTTGCCGACTCCGGGAATATCGTGCCTCACCCGGACTGATCCGGGCTCCACGCCGCCTCGTAACGCATCTATGCGCGCAAAAGCCGGAATCGGATCAGAGGGATCAACAGTGAGATCGAAGCCAAGCACCGAGTCACTCCAGCGCCTCGCGGACGAGGACCTGATGACCCTCGTCGACGAGAAGGACCCCGACGCCTTCGCGGTCGTCTACGACCGCCATGGAGGCGCCGCGTATTCACTCGCCCATCGCATAGTTGGCGACGCGGGCATGTCCGAGGACGTCACGCAGGAGGCGTTCCTCTCCATCTGGCGCAGCACCGCCCGGTTCGACGCCGCGCGCGGGAGCGTTCGCGCGTGGGTGCTGGGCATCGTCCGCAACCGTGCAATCGACGCGCTCCGCCGCTCTGCGCGACCCGCGCCAAAGCTCGACCTCGACGACGACGCCGTGCTCGAGACGCAGCCCGCTGAGCAGCGCACCGAGACGGAGGCGATCCGCCGCGAGACGGCCGGGCGCCTGCGCCAGGCCCTGGGGCTGCTGCCGCGCGAGCAGTCGCAGGTGATCGAGCTGGCCTACTTCGGCGGCTTCAGCCACTCGGAGATCGCCGCCATGCTTGGCGCTCCGATCGGGACCATCAAGGGCCGCATGCGCCTCGGGCTCGAGAAGATCCGGACGACGCTCGCGGAGGGCTTCCCCGACGGGGACGCCCCGGGGGCCTATCTGTGAGCGAGCGGTTCGAACACTCGGCGAGTCACGACGAGCTCCGCGATGACCTCGCGGCGTACGCGCTCGGGGCCCTCGAGGAGCCGGAGGCCGAGCGACTTCGGGCTCACCTCGAGGGATGCGAGGAGTGCCAGCGGCAGCTCCGATGGCTGGAGCCCGCCGTCGAGCTCCTCCCGCGGACCGTCGAGCAGCTCGAGCCGCCGCCGCGGGTCCGCGAGACGCTGCTCGAGACCGTGCGCCGCGAGGCCCCCCCGGAGGCGCGCGAGCCCCCACGAGCTCCTCGCGAGAGCTGGTGGCACAGGCTGGGTCCCACCGTCTGGCGACCCGCGACGGCGGTCGCTGCGGCCGTGATGCTCGTGATCGGGGCCGTCGCGGGCTACCTGATCGGCGAGCCAAATGGCGGTGGCACGACGACGCTTCAGGCGCAGGCGATGCCGAACGCGAAGAAGGCAAGCGGGACTCTGGCGCGCGACGGGAACTCCGGCATCCTCAGCGTGCAGGGGATGCCGACGCTGGCGAGCAATCAGGTCTACGAGGTGTGGGTGCAGCGCGGCCGCAAGCTCGAGCCGTCGAGTCTCTTCGTGCCCCGCACCAACCACAGCGCCGAGGCCGCGGTCCCGGACGGGCTGGACGGCGCCGACGCGGTGCTGGTCACCAAGGAGCCGCGTGGAGGAACCCGGCAGCCGACCTCCTCGCCCGTGCTGAGCGTCCAGGTCAATTAGCCGGCGCCTAAAGGACACCGAGTAGATTCACCCGCCCATGGCGGTCTGTTATCGGCATCCCGGGCGGGAGACCAACGTGCAGTGTTCCAACTGCGGCCGGCCCATCTGCCCTGACTGCATGACGGTGACGCCGGTCGGGATGCGCTGTCCCGAGTGCGCGCGCGAGCGGACCAAAGTGACTCGGATCACGCCTGGCATCCACCTCGGCCGGGCACCGGCGACATACATCCTGATCGCGATCAACGTGATCGCGTTCATCGCGGAGGTCGGTTCGGGTGCGCCGCTTGGCACCTCGTTTGCGGCCGGCGGCTCCGTTTATCGCGACTTCTCGCTCTTCGGCCCCGCCGTCGCGAACGGCGAGTGGTACCGGCTCCTCACTGCCGGCTTCCTGCACGCGGGGCTCCTGCACATCCTGTTCAACATGGTTGCCCTGTACTTCCTGGGAAGTCTTCTCGAGCCGGGGATCGGAACGCCGCGGTTCCTGGCCGTCTACTTCGTATCGCTCCTCGCGGGCTCTTTCGGGGCCTTACTGATCACCCCGGATACGCACACGGTCGGCGCGTCCGGAGCGGTTTTCGGCCTGATGTCCGCGGCGTTCATCGTTGCCAGGCACCGGGGCGTCGAGCAGCTCGCGGGGCAGATCGGCTTCTACATCATCATCAACATCTTCTTCACGATCGGAGTGTCGGGGATCAGCATCGGCGGTCACTTCGGCGGCCTGATTGCGGGCGCCCTCTGCGGATTCCTCATCGTCTTCGCGGAGCGCCGAGTGCGCCGTCCGGTGGAACTGGAGGTGCTCGGGATGACCGCGCTCGCTGTGCTCAGCGTCGTCGGTGCGATAGCGGTCGCCTAGCCGCGTACGCCTGAGCCAATCTCCTGCGAGAGGTCTCTGAAGGTCAGCCCCGCGGGCGCCGGGACGCGGTCGGGGTGGAGCACGTGGCCGAGCAGTTCGACGCCGTCAACGAGCCGCGGGCCTGGGCGCGAGAACGACGACGCCGCATCGACGGCATAGATCGATTCGGCTCCGAGGGAATCGAGCTCACTCTTGAACGCCAGCGCCTGCTCGGCGGCTTCCTCGGCGTACAGGCCACAGGGCATCGCCACCGCGACGTCGGGCCGCGCCGCCACCAGCTCTTCCCACGCGACGGTTCGCGAGTCGCGTCCGGGCTCGCCAGCGACGCTCTCTCCGCCGGCGAGCTCGACCATGTCGGGCACCCAGTGGCCCCCGGCGTAGGGCGGCGCGAGCCACTCCAGGGTGACGACGCGGGGGCGGGGCGCGCCCTTGACGGCGTCGCTCACAAGATCGAGCCGACCCTGCAGCTCGGTCCGCAGGCTGCTTCCTCGCTCGGCCACGCCGGTTACCTCGGCCAGCCGCACGAGGTCGTCGAGTACTTCGCCAAGTGTCTTCGGGTCGAACGAGACCACGTCGGGGTGTGACGGCAGCCGCCCGGCGACCTCCCGGACGTCGTCGTAGGACACGGCGCAAACCGCGCACAGAGCCTGGGTGACGATCAGGTCCGGCGCGACCTCCGCGAGGGCGGGCTCGTCCAGCTCATAAAGCGGGTCGCCCCTGCCGGTGACCTCCCGGACCATGGTGTCGATCTCCTCGGGGCCGAGCCCGCCCGGGAGCACGCTGCGTGTGAGGCGCGCGAGCCCGAGCGCCTCGGCGGGGTGGTCGCACTCGTGGGTGACCGCAACCACGCTGTCGCCGAGCCCGAGGGCGAACAGCGACTCGGTGGTCGAGGGGACGAGGCTGGCGATGCGCATGGGACGACTATGCCACGGGTCGATGGGTAGGAGGAATTAGGCTTAGGCTCAGTGGAGTGGCCCGCTGACGAGATGGATGTGCTTCCAGACAATGAGATCGAGTCGCGGCTCGCGGACCTCGAGGGGTGGGCCCGCGAGGGGGACGTGATCAAGAAGTCGTTCAAGAACGGCGACTTCGTCGGCTCGGTGCGATTCGTCGAAGCGCTCGTCGGACCGGCTGAGGACATGGGGCACCATCCCGATCTGACGCTCTCCTGGGATGACGTGACCGTGTCGATCACCAATCACGCCGCGGGTGGGCTCACCGAGGCCGACTTCGACCTTGCGAAGCGGATCGACGGCCTCGCCACGGGCTAGGCGCGGCGCGGCCACTACTCTCGCGCCATGCGCATCGTCTGCGTAGTCGGGACGCGTCCCAACATGGTCAAGATGGCGCCCGTGATCGGGGCCCTGCGCCGCCGATTCCCGGACTGGCGAACGGCGACCGTCCACACGGGTCAGCACTACGACCGGCTGATGTCCGAGATCTTCCTCGACGAGCTGGGCATGCCGGAGCCCGACCACGTGCTGGGGGTGGGCTCCGGGAGCCACGCCGAGCAGATCGCGCGGGTGCTGGAGCGGCTACAGCCGGTGCTCGCGGACGAATCGCCCGATCTGGTGCTGGTGCCCGGGGACGTCAACTCGACTCTGGGCGCCGCGCTGTGCGCGGACAAGATGGGGATCCCGGTCGGCCACGTCGAGTCGGGCCTGCGGAGCTTCGATCGGTCGATGCCCGAGGAGACAAACCGGATCGGGGCGGACCATCTCTCGGCCCTCTGCTTCCTCCACTCCGAGGAGGCGATCGAGAACCTCCGCGCCGAGGGAGTCGGCGACGAGCGGATGAAGTTCGTCGGCAACACGATGATCGACACACTCGTCGCGCTCGAGGAGCGCATCCGCGAGCGGAACGCGGGCGCGTCGGTCGGGGTCGAGCCGGGGACCTACCTTCTGGTCACGCTGCACCGGCCGGCGCTCGTCGACGGGCCGCTGCTCGCCGACGCGATGGCGGCGCTGGAGGATGTGGCGGGCGCGATGCCCGTGGTGTTCCCCGTCCACCCGCGTACGCGGAAGATGCTCGACGGCGCCGAGTGCCCGGGAGTCATCCTCACCGACCCGGTTGGCTACTTGGACTTCCTCTCGCTCGAGTCCGGGGCCGCGGCGGTGCTCACTGACTCGGGCGGGATCCAGGAGGAGACGACCTACCTGGGGGTTCCGTGCTTCACGCTTCGGGACAACACGGAGAGGCCGGTCACGATCCGCGCCGGGACCAACACGCTGCTCGGGCTCGACCCGGCCCGAATCCGCGAGATCCCGGCGCTACTTGAGGTGCGCTCGGGCTCGGCGCGCGGCGATGGGGGTCCGGAGCTATGGGATGGCCATGCGGCCGACAGGGTGGCCCAAGTCGTCGCGGATTGGTAGCTTCCAAACGGTGCGGCTTCCGAGCCTGGTTCCCCGCGATCGCGTCTTCTTCGACCTCTTCAACGAGGCTGGGCAGAACACCCTGCGAGCGGCGCGGATGCTCCAGCAGATGCTCCAAGAATGGCCCGACGACAGCGGGCTGGCTCGCGAGATCCTCCTGACCGAGCAGGAGGGCGACCGGATAACCCACGACATCGTGCAGCGGACGAACACGACGTCCGCCACGCCCATCGACGGCGAGGACATCTACGGGCTGGCGACGCAGCTCGACGACATCGTCGACTTCATCGAGGAGACGGCGGATTTCATGGGCCTCTACAAGATCGAGGCGCCCATGGAGCAGGCGCAGGAGATGGCGGACGTGCTCGTGAGCTCCTGCGAGCAGCTCGCGACCATCCTTGCCCAGCTTCGCGGGTTCGAGGGGCTCGAGCAGTACTGGATCGAGATCCACCGCCTCGAGAACGAGGGCGATCGCCTCTACCGAGACGCGGTGGCCGCCCTATTCGCCAACGGGATCGACCCAATGGTCGTGATCCGCTGGAAGGACATCTTCACCGTGCTGAGCGCGCGATCGACGCGACCGAGAGCGCCGCCCACATCCTCGAGGGCATCGTCATCAAGAACGCCTGATGCCGGTCCGAAAGTAGGATCCGTAACGGTGCTGCGGACCATCCGGAACATTGCGATCATCCTGATCCTCGCCGTGCCCGTCGCCTTCGTCCCCGGCGGCGGCGGCATCGCGCAGGGGGTGCTCGCCATCCTCCTCATGGCGTTCCTCGCCTCGCTCGTGGCGGCCGCCCGCCAGATCTACCGCGAGGACCGGCTGACGTTCGACTCGCTGCCCGACGACCAGCGCGCCGTGCTCTACGGCGCCGTCGGCGTGATCGTCCTGATGATCGCCGGGGCGGGGAAGCTGCTCGGCGGGGGCGGCCTCGGCGCGGTGATCTGGGTGACGCTGATGGCGTGCGCGGTCGTCGCCATCGTCGGCGTCTGGATGCGGGCGCACAGCTACTGAGGCGTGGCGGCCCCGGCCGCCGCCCGGCACTCGCCGCGATTCTGGCGGCCTTTCGGCACATCTAGCGCGCCACCCGCGCGCTCGCCCTGCCTAGCTTCGCGGTATGGCACGAGTCCGGAGAGCATTCAGGCGCGACCAGGGCCAGGCATCGGTCGAGCTGGTGGCGGTGGTGCCGGTGTTGCTGATCGTGACGCTGGTGGTGGCCCAGCTCGCGGTCGCCGGCTACGCGCTGTGGAGCGCCGGAGCGGCAGCTCGCGCAGGAGCGCGGGCGGGCTACGTGGGCGGCGATGCGGAGGCCGCCGCCCGTCACTCGCTTCCGGCCCCGCTGCGCCACGGCGCGCATGTCAAGGACTCGAACGGGGTCGAGGTCCGGGTGCGCGCCCCGGCGCTGATTCCCGGGATTCCCGCGGTGCCGGTTACCGCGCGAGCAGGATTGGACGCCGGCGATGGGTAGAGACCGTCCGAAGACCCCGGCGCACGTCTGGCGGCGTCGGAGGCGGCGACGCGGCGTCCTCACCGGTTCACGTGGCTCAACCACGCATCACCGGTTGCGTCCTTGCGTCGCCGGCTCCGGCACTCGCCAGCCGCACACCAGAATCTTCGGACGGCCTCTTCGTGAGGAGGGCCAGGCCAGCCTCGAGCTCCTGGCCGGCATCCCCGCGCTGGTGCTCGCCGGGCTCGTGGCGCTCCAGCTGCTCGCGACCGGCTACTCGCTGACCCTCGCCGACGGCGCCGCCGAGGCCGGCGCGATGGCACTGGCCGCCGGCAAGCCCGCGGGGCCGGCCGTCCGCGATGCCCTTCCGGGGTGGGCGCGCGGACAGAGCGACGTCGACGTCGACGGCGGCCGCCTCACCGTCCGCCTCCGGCCGCCGTCACCGCTGTCCGCTGTGGCGCACGAGCTGGCGGTGAGCTCCTCGACCTGGGTCAGGAGGCCTGACGGATGAGCGGCGACCGGGCAGCTGCGGATCTCGTGCTCGCTACGAGCCTTGGAGAGGCGAAGGGCGGCCTGGCGGTGGCGGCGGCCGTTGGCGTCGCGCTGAGCCGGGCGCGGCCTTCAGTGCTCGTCGTCGAGCTCGGCGGGCCCGGCCGTCGCGGGCCGACCATGCTCGCGGCGGGGGCTGCCCGGGAACTCGAGGACGCGCTGCGCTCGGACGGGTTCGAGCGGGTCGCCGCCCGCGGTCGGGTGTGCTGGCTCGGCCTCGGCTCCGGCGATGACGCGCTGGCCGAGCTCGGCCGGGCCGTCGCCGCGCTGCCTCCGGAGGCCGTTGCCGTGGCGCACCTCCCGGCGGGCTTGTGGCAGTCGGCGCTGGGAGGGCCGACGAGGAGGCCGGTCGCCGCGCTCCTCCGGGCTGATCTCCCGGTGGATCGCTCGCTGACCGCGATGACCGTGATCGAGCTCCGCGCTCGCGGCGTCCCCGTCCGGGTTGCCTCGCGGCCGCTCGGGCGCGTGGCGGCACGGCGCGCGCTCGCCGGTCTCGAGGCGGGTGGCGCCGCCTCGCAGCGCTCCGCGCGCCTGGCGCGAGGACTGGAGGCCCGAGGCCCGCACGGGCGTCGCGCTCCGCGCCCGCGGCGCGGCTCGCTGATGGCCGAACGCGGGCAGGCGCTCATGATGGTGGTCGCCGCGGCCTTCGCACTGCTCTTCTGCGCGGCGATCCTGGCGGCCATCGGCGGCGCCGTAACCGGAACGGCGCGGACTCAGCGCGTGGCCGACCTCGCCGCCCTGTCCGGTGCGCGCTCCCTGCGCGACGACTTCACGCGGCTGTTCGTCCCGGCGCGGCTGCCGAGCGGTGCTTCGAATCCGCAGCACCTGGACAAGGGCGAGTACCTCGACCGGGCGGCAGCCGCGGCGCGCCAGGCGGCCATGCGCAACGGGGTGGACCCGGACCGGCTCCGCGTCGCCTTCCCTGACCGAGATTCGTTCGCTCCCGTGCGGGTGAAGGCGTCCGTCACGGCGACGCTCGAAACGCACGGGATGCCCGGGCGCCCGTCGAAACGCCCGGTCCGGATCGAGGAGAGCGGGGAGGCGGAGGCATCGCCTCCGGTCGCCGCCGGGACGGCGCCGACGACGGCGACCGGGGGCGGCTACTCCGGGCCGCTCGTCTACAGGCAGGGCAAGCCGATGCGCCCGGACGTCGCCGACGCATTCGACCGCATGGCCGCCGCCGCGAAGGCCGACGGCATCTCCCTGGTGATCAACTCGGCGTTCCGGTCCGATGCCGAGCAGGCCGAGCTGTGGGAGCAGAACCCCGACCCGCGGTGGGTGGCGCCTCCGGGGCAGTCGCTGCATCGCTGCGCCACGGAGCTCGACCTGGGCCCGCCATCGGTGTACTCGTGGCTGGCGGCGCACGCCGGAGAGTTCGACTTCCTCCAGCGCTACAGCTGGGAGGCGTGGCACTTTGGCTTTACCGGCGGCCCGGCCCCGTGCTCCAGCGCCGGAGACGCAGTCGGGATGCCGGCCGGCGGCGGTGAGCCGGAGCCCGGCGGAGGGCTGCAGTCGTTCGTCCCGGACCGGTTCCGCGAGCCGATCCTGCGCTCCGCTTCGCGGTGGAACGTCTCAGCAGGGCTACTCGCCGCTCAGCTGATGGCCGAGTCCAACTTCAATCCCTTCGCCGTGTCGTCGGCAGGGGCGCAGGGGATCGCGCAGTTCATGCCGGGGACGGCCGCCCTCTACGGCCTCGACGACCCGTTCGACGCGCCGGCCGCGATCGACGCCCAGGCCCACCTGATGTCGGACCTCCTGGAGGAGTTCGGCGGCTCGACGTCCCTCGCCCTGGCCGCGTACAACGCGGGACCGGGGGCGGTGGAGGGGTGTCAATGCGTGCCGGACATTCCCGAGACGGAGGCGTACGTGGCCCGCATCCTCGGCCTGATGGGCGGCGCGGGGGAGCTGGTCACCCCGACGCTGGAGGTGCGGCTCGTCGGGTGAGCAGCCCTCGCTCTGGGTGCCGGTGGGCCGTCAACCGCCGACGATGGCGTATCGCGAGGCTCAGCGCAGCGAGCGCTCGGGGTTCGTGTACGGCACGTAGTCGCGGCACGGCTCGCCGCGCAGGCCTGGACAGGGGGGCAACCCGGTCGGGGCCGAGACGCCGGAGACGACCGGCAGCAGCAGCTTCGACGGCATGTCCTTCGAGTGGGCGAGCATCACGTTGACCGGCTTGGTGGGGTCGGTCTGGTCGAACGCCCACACCGGCTGGTCGCCGCCGGGCGCCTGGATCGTCACGCGGAGGCGGGATCCCTTCCGGTACATATGGCCCTCGTAGTAGAGGGGGATGGTCACCTTGGCCCACTTGCCCGCGGGCAGCGGCTTGGTGTCCGACTTGCGGAAGCTCGGGACCGGCTCGAGCTTGGTGCTCTTCTTCTGGTCGAGCTTGCGCTCGCTCGCCCTGAGCCAACCGCTCTGCACGAAGGTCTCCTTGCCATCCGGTCTCACCTCGGAGACGGTCGCCTGCAGGTCGACGCTGGGGGCCGCCGCCTGGATCCATGCCTTGAGCGCGCCGGCGCCGATCACGGCCGTGTCCTTGCTCAGCGGCTTGCTGACGTAGGAGAGCGCGTGGCCGGCCGGGCTCTGCGCCCACTGGTAGTCGGGCGTCGCCGTCCACAGGCCACCTGGGCCGGAGCCCGTGTCGCCGGTGAAGTCGGTCGGCGGCCTCGCTGCCGGGTCCCAGTTGAAGGTCTCGGCGCCGGACGCAGATCCCTTGTCGTGGCTCAGGGCACCGTTGTTGCCCAGGTACCAGGAGCGAGCGTGGGTGCCCGGCGGCGGGAAGCGCTTGAACGACTTCCTGAAGCCCTCGACCGGGGCGCCCGGCTGATCGCCGCCGGCTCCGTTGTCGAACAGGATTCGCACCGACGGCGACTTCTCGAACGCGGCTAGGGCGGAGGCGTAGTCGGGCTTCTGCTGGATCGGGTCGTTGGGCAGGTGGACGCCGTCGACGCCCATCACCGATTTGTAGATGGCTGGCACCACGGCCTTCTGGCCCGAGCTGAGCTCGGGTTTCTGCTGCGCGACGAAGAGCTCTAAGAAGTCGTACCAGCGGTTGAACGTCCTCGGGTCGAGCGAGTCGACGTGCACGCCGTTCGTGAACGTGAACCACTTATGGTCGGTGCCGGTGAAGTGCGAGGGCAGGGAGGGGCAGTGCCCGCCGGTCTGCTCGTCGGTCCACTGGCAGGCCATGAAGACCGGGGCGTGGATCTTGTGGACGAAGGTGATCGGCGACAGCGGGTCGGCGACCTTCGCGCGGTAGTAGTTGTTGCGCTCGATCTTCTTGATCAGATTGACCGCTTCGGGGTGCAGGTCCTGGTTGGCCGCGCAGACCTTGTCGCCGTCCTGGATCTGCTGGTAAGCCCAGGGCTGGCCACCGGTGGGCGACGCGACCTCTGCGTCGTGCACGCGGTCCTCGGCCCACGGCACGGCGAAGCCCGTGTTGAGGACGCCGCCGGGATACAGCGTCGTTTGGGTGTTGTCGATCACCGAGAGCGGCGCGATCGCGGCCAGGTGCGGCGGGTTGGTCTGGCCGACGAAGAGCTGGCTGATGCCGCCGTAGGAGACGCCCATCATCCCGACCTCGCCGTGGAGCACCCAGGGCTGGCGGGCGACGGTCTCGACCACGTCGTAGCCGTCCAGCGACTGGAGCCGCTCGAAGTAGTCGAAGGCCCCGCCCGAGCACCCGGTGCCGCGCATGTTCACGTCGACCACCGCGAAGCCAAGGATCTGGGCGATCGGCTGGATCGAGCTCTGCGGCCCGCTGGGGTCGGCGTAGCCGTAGCCCGAGTACTCGACCAGCGTGGGGTAGGGACCCTGGTCCGCCGGGCCCGGGAGGTGGACGTCGATCGCGAGCTTGGTGCCGTCCCGAGTAGTGAGGTAGCCGTAGCCGCCGGCGGGCAGCGTCTGGTTGTAGATCTTCGTGTTGGGAGGGGCAGGCCGGTCCGTGAGGACCTTGAACTTCGGCGATTCGGCGCCTCCGGACTCGCGGACGCGGTAGCCGCCGCCTGGCGCAACGCGCCGGTAGACGATCCCGCCGAGGGATCCCGCCGTCTTCGTCTGGACGACGTTGCCGTTGCCGTCGACCAGCTTCAGCCTCTGGCCGGGCTTGGCGCCGGTGAGCTCAACCTGCTGGGCGCTGCCGCGAACGGTGAAGGGAACCTGGAGGACGCCGCGGTCGGAAGCGCTCGCGAGGGACGCGAAGACCAGCACGGTCGCCGCCACCGATCCAAGGATGGTCGCCGTGACTCCTGCCCGCCCGTGTACCCGTTCCGTGGGCCGCACTGACGGAGACTCTACCGCTCCTGGCTGGTCGGCCAAAGCCGATGTGGCCATCGCGGCCCCAAACCGCGTGTAACTTCCACTCGACAGTGCCCGCAGAGACCGAATCCGCGCGGCGACCTGGCCGGCCCGCCGCGGCGACGCGCGAGCAGGTGCTGGACGCCGCGCTCTACCGCTACCTGCGCGGCCGCCGCGTGGACATCCAGGCGATCGCAGCGGAGCTCGGCCTCGGCCGAGCCACGGTCCACCGCTGGTTCGGGACTCGCGAGGCGCTCATCGGGGAGGTCGTCGTGCGTGCCTCGGCCCCCGTGCTGGATGAGGCCCGCGCGAAGGCCGGCGGCACCGGGGGGCCCGCGCTCCTCGAGACCTTCGACCGGTTCAATCGCAGCCTGGCCGACGCGCCGGCTCTGCGCCAGTTCGTGGAAGCCGAACGGGAGGCGGCGCTGCGGATTATCACGTCCCGCAACGGCGTCGTCCAGCCGCGGATGGTCGAGATGATCACCGAGCTCATCTCGGACGAGGTCGAATCCGGGGCCTACGAGCCGCCGGTGGAGCCGGCCGTCCTCTCGTACGCGATCGTGCGCCTGGCCGAGGCGTTCCTCTTTAACGACACGGCGCTCGGCTCACGGGGCGACCTCGACCGGCTGCGAGAGGTCGAGGCGGCGCTTCTACACGTCGCGCCCTGACCCGCCCGCGGGGCGGGCGAGCGCATAAGCTCCCGTCGATGGAACCCGTTCAGGTCGAAGGGATCGAGCAACTGCAGGAGCTGATCGGCCGCGAGCTCGGCCCGACCGAGTGGCTCGAGATCACGCAGGAGGACATCGACAAGTTCGCCGACGTCTCCCGCGACCACCAGTGGATCCACGTCGACACCGAGCGCGCCGCCAAGGAGAGCCCCTACGGCACCACCGTCGCGCACGGCGACCTGACGCTCTCGCTGATCGAGCATCTCCGCCCGCAGCTGATCCGCAACACGGGCGTGAAGATGGGAATCAACTACGGCTTCGACAAGGTCCGATTCCCGGCTGCGGTGCCCGCCGGCTCCCGGATCCGGGCGCGCGCCGAGGTCGCCTCCGTGAAGGAGCTCGGCGACGGGTGGTGGCACGTCGTGACCAAGTTCACCGTCGAGGGTGAGGGTCAGGACAAGCCCGTATGCGTGGCCGAGAGTGTCGGCCGCGCCCTTATCGGCTGAACGAGCCGGCCGCTACTGAACGGTGAGCGTGCCCTTCATGCCCGCTGCCTCGTGGGAGTCCACGCTGCAGTAGAAGGTGTAGCTACCGGACTTCAGGTTGCTCAGGTCGAGCGTCGTCTTGCCTCCGGTGACCACCTGTGAGCACCCGAGCTTCTTGCCGTTCGGGTCCTGGACGCAGACGTCGTGTCCGAGCGCGGAGTTCGGGTTGTTGAAGTCGATCGTCACGTTGCCCGCCTTCGCCGACAGCGAGGTCGTGTCGTAGGCGATCTGACTGGGGTCGGCGGCGAGGCTGACCGACGAGCTCGCGCCACCACCACCGCTACTGCTTCCTCCGCCACCGCCGCTGCTGGCAGCGGTCGTGGTCGGCGTGCTGGTGGAGCTGCTGCTTCCGCCGCAGGCGACCAGGGCGAGCGACGCGACGGCGGCAAGGCCAAAGGTCAGCGCGAGCTTCTTCATCAATCCCTCCGATACTTTGCTGGCAGGCGTGCGTGAGTGTATACCCAGGTTTCTTAGGCCGGGTTCAACGCGCGCCGGCTCCTGACAGGCGGCTTCGCGCCTGCTCAGCGGCCCTGGAACTCGGCCTGGCGGCCGTCCAGGAAGGCGGTGACGCCCTCGCGGAGGTCCTCGGTGGCCATGCTGTCCGCGATGCCGTGCCGCTCCAGCTGGAGGTGGTCCGTGAGACTGTTCTCGAGGCTCTGGCCCACCAGGAGCTTGGACATCCGCACGTAGTGGGGAGCCCTGGCCGCCAGCGCGGTGGCGCGCTCACGGGCGGTGTCCAGGAGCTCGTCGGCGGGCACGACCTCCGAGACGATCCCGTCCTCACGAGCCTGCACGGCGTTGAGGATCGGGTCCTCGAGGAGCAGCTGCAGCGCCCGCGACGGTCCCACGACCCGCGGCAGGAAATAGGTCATCCCTCCGTCCGGGGAGGCGCCGATCCGTCCGTAAGCACAGACGAACGCGGCGTCTTCCGAAGCGATCCTGATGTCGCACATCAGGGCGAGCGAGAAGCCGGCGCCGGCAGCCACCCCGTTGATCGCGCCGATCACCGGATACGGGATGCGCCGGAAGTCGACGATCGCCTGGTGGAGCACCTCGGCTCCGCGGCGAACGTCCGCGGACAGGTACTCCCCCGACTCCTCCAGGCCGCGCTTGAACCAGGTCACGTCGCCGCCGGCGGAGAAGGCCCGGCCAGCACCGGTGACGATCAGGCCGCGCAGGGCGGCGCGGTCGGCCAGCCATCCGGCCGCGGTGACCAGTTCGCCGATCAGCTCCGGGCTCATGGCGTTGAGCACCTTGGGGCGATTGAGGGTGAGCGTCCCGATGTCGCCGTTGACGTCGATGCTGATGGTCTCGAGCTGGGGTGGCGCGGGTGCTTCGGCTGTGGTCATCGGGGCTCCAGAGGTCGGCGTCCAAACGTGAACGGAATGTGTATTTGGCCAGCGGGCCGGGAGCCTAACCTTGTCTGAGGTATGGCGGACCAGCCACAGAGCCTCGACGAGCAACGAAAGCAGCTGCCCGACTCGCCTGGCGTCTACATGTTCAAGGACGCGGACGGCGGCGTGCTCTATGTCGGCAAGGCGACCTCGATCCGCAAGCGGGTCACCTCGCACTTCTCGGGGCCGCACCGAGGCGGCTTCGACTTCATCGGCCGGGTGGGCTCGATCGACTTCCTCGTCACGGAGACCGAGGCCGAGGCGCTGCTGGCCGAGCAGCAGTTCATCAAGCGCCATCGCCCGAAGTTCAACATCCGGCTGCGCGACGACAAGTCGTACCCGTACATCGGCGTAAGTCTCGACGAGGAGTTCCCGCGCGTCTACTTCACCCGCGAGCGCCACCGCTCGGGCCGCGTGTACTTCGGGCCGTTCTCGAGCGCCCGCCGGGTCCGCGAGACGCTCGACCTGCTGGGGAAGCTGTTCCAGTACCGCACCTGCGAGGGGCCCGAGCCCGGCCGGCGGTCGGGCGTGCCCTGCCTGGACTACTACATCAAGCGCTGCCAGGCGCCCTGCGTGGGCTACATCGACCGCGAGGAGTACAGGCGAAACATCGAGGCGATCGTGGACTTCCTCTCCGGCCGCTATCGCGACGTCGAGCGTGACCTCGAGCGCAAGATGACCGAGGCGTCCGACGCGGAGGAGTTCGAGCGAGCCGCGACCTACCGGGACCGCCTCGAGGCCGTGCGGTCGCTGATGCAGCGGCGCAGCGTCGCCGGCGAGTCGCTCGAGACCGCCGATCTGATCGCGGTGGCCGTCGAGGGCACGGGTGCGAACGCCCAGGTCTTCCAGGTCCGCGACGGAGTGCTCGCGGAACGCCAGGGCTTCTACCTGGCGAACGAGGGCGAGCGTGGGGAGACGGAGGTGACGGAGGAGTTCATCGCGCAGTACTACTCCGCGGTGCCCGCAGTGCCCAGGCTCGTGGTCGTCGGCCAGGCGGTGTCCGACCGGGTCGAGCTGCTGGAGGAGGCGCTCTCGACCCGTCGCGGCGGCCCGGTCGAGGTGCGCGTCGCCGAGCGCGGGGACAAGCGGCGCCTCCGCGAGCTCGCAGAGCGCAACGCGCGCCTAGCGCTCGCGCAGGACAAGCTGCGCCAGGAGCGCCGGCGACAGCAGCGGGTGGACGCGCTCGCCGCGCTGCAGGACGCGCTCGAGCTCGACTCGCTGCCCGTCCGGATCGAGGGGTTCGACATCTCCAACCTCGGCCCCGACCACACCGTGGCCTCGATGGTCGTGTTCGAGGCAGGAGCGCCGAAGAAGTCCGACTACCGCCGGTTCAAGGTCAGGGGCGATCGTCGGGGCGGGGACCCCGCCGCCCCCGCATCCGGCCAAAGCCGGATGACCGGTCGCACTTCGGGCTCCCTGGAAGCAGAGGAGGAGGCGGGCAGTTATTCCGGCCCCGACGATTTCGCCTCCGTTGAGGAGGTGCTCGGCCGTCGCGCGGCGCGCTTCCTCGAGCAGGCGGACCTGTCGCCTCACGACGCCGAGCGCGACGAGGGCTTCGCCGCGCTGCCCGACCTGATCGTGATCGACGGTGGCAAGGGGCAGCTCTCGGCGGGCATGCGCGCCCTCGCGCCGCTCGCCGAGCGGGGCGTCGCGGTGGTCGGGCTCGCGAAGCGGATCGAGGAGGTCTTCGTTCCGGGCCGCTCGGCCCCGCTCCCGATCGAGGACGATTCGGAGGCCCTGCGGCTGCTCCAGCGGGTGCGCGACGAGGCGCACCGTTTCGCGATCGAGTTCCACCGGCAGCGGCGCGACCAGTCGATGACGCGTTCCCTGCTCGACGAGCTGCCGGGCGTGGGGCCGGTCCGCAAGCGGGCGCTGCTCACGCACTTCGGCTCGCCCGAGCGGCTGGTCGGAGCGAGCCGCGAGGAGCTCGAGGCCGTCCCCGGCATCCCGGGAAAGCTCGCCCGCGACATCCATCGCCAGCTGCACAAGACCGGCGGATGAGCGACTCCCTGGACAACTCGAAGGGCGGGGCCGTCGAGGGCAGGCCGCATGTCGACCTCGTCGTGATCACCGGGTACTCCGGCGCCGGCAAGTCGGAGGCGATCGCGGCGTTCGAGGACGGCGGCTACTTCTGCATCGACAACCTCCCGCCGCGGATGATCGGCTCGCTCGGCGAGCTCTTCCGCCACGAGGGGAGCGGCGTCCGGCGCGCCGCGATCGTCTCGGACGTGCGCGGCGGTGAGTACTTCGAGGAGCTTGTCGAGGTCCTCGGGAACCTCACGGAGGCGGGTCTGGAACCCACGGTGCTCTTCCTCGAGGCCGACGAGGAGACGCTCATGGACCGGTTCAAGGAGACGCGCAGGCGCCATCCCCTGGCGCCGAACGGGCGCGTGCTCGAGGGGATCCGGGCCGAGCGCGAGGTGCTCGGGCCGCTCCGCGAGCACGCGGACGTGGTGATGGACACGAGCGACCTGACCGGCGCGATGCTCCGCCGCCGGGTCGTGACCGAGCTCCTCGGGCCGAAGGGCGCGTCGGGTCGCCTGGCGCTCACCGTGATCACCTTCGGATTCAAGAACGGCCCGCCGCGCGAAGCCGATCTGCTGCTCGACGTCCGCTTCCTGCCCAATCCGCACTACCGCGAGGACCTGCGACCCCTGACCGGGAGGGACCAACGGGTGGTCGAGTACGTGGAGGCCGGCGACATCGCAGCGGAGTTCTACGAGCGGCTATTTCCGCTTTTGGACTTCGTTCTCCCCGCCTACGTCACCGAGGGCAAGACCCACCTGACGATCGCGATCGGATGCACCGGCGGGAAGCATCGATCGGTGACCGTCGCCGACCGGATCGCGCAGCACCTCGCCGGTCGCGACGACGTCTCGTTGCGGGTCGTGCACCGCGACGTCGAGCTCGACTAGCCGCGGCCGGGGCCCGGCCGCTACCTGGAGACGATCTTCTCGCAGCTCCGGAAGCGGCCCTGCCCCCGTTTCCGAAGCAGACGTCTCTGCCCGGCCCGCCCTGGTGATGACGACGTCCCGCCCGCCGAAGGCGCAGCGACGGCGGGCCAGCGCCTCGGGCGGCGGATCGACATCCTTGCGCGATCCCACGGCGCGCGGACGGTAGAGAGCGGCCGGCTGGTCGTCAACAAACAAGGGGAGCGCGCTTCGGCGCGTCCATACAATCGACCCGGTGCCTCCACCAGTCATCAGCGTTCGTGGCCTGCGCAAGTCCTATGGCGACTTCGAGGCGGTCCGGGGCATCGATCTCGAGGTCTCCGGCCGCGAGATCTTCGCCTTCCTGGGCCCGAACGGCGCGGGCAAGACGACGACCGTCGAGATTCTCGAGGGCTACCGCGAGCGCAGCGCCGGGGAGGTGACGGTGCTCGGCGTCGACCCGGCGGATGCCGGCCAGGAGTGGCGCCAGCGGATCGGGATCGTGCTCCAGGACAGCCGCATGCACCCGGAGCTCACCGTGCGCGAGTCGATCGAGCTCTTCGCCGGCTACTACCACGCGCCGCGCGGGGTGGACGAGACGGTCGAGCTGGTCGGGCTCACGGAAAAGGCCGACGACCGCGTCGCCCGGCTGTCCGGCGGGCAGCAGCGGCGGCTCGACGTTGGCCTTGCGCTGATCGGCGACCCTGAGCTGCTCTTCCTCGACGAGCCGACGACGGGCTTCGACCCGGCTGCCAGGCGGCGCGCGTGGGAGGTGATCGCGAGCCTCCGCGACCTCGGGAAGACGATCTTCCTGACGACGCACTACATGGAGGAGGCGCAGGAGCTCGCAGATCGCGTGGCGATCATCTCCGGCGGGAGGATCGTCGCCGAGGGCTCGCCCGACGAGTTGACGCACCGCGACCAGCGTGGCGCGACGATCAGGTTCCGGTTGCCGGAGGGAGTGACGGCGGCAGAGCTGCCCGGTGGGCTGACTCCCGACGCTGACGGCATTGCCGTCAATGGGGACGTCCAGATCCGGGCGGAGGACCCGGTGCGCGCGCTCCACGATCTGACCGCCTGGGCCCTCGCGCGGAGCGTCCCCCTGACGGAGCTGGAGGTCCGCCAGCCGGATCTCGAGGACGTGTACCTCGAGCTCACCGCCGACGCTCCTGAGGAGGTGCCGCAGTGAGCGGCGCAGCGCTCGCCCTCCATCAGTTCCGTTTCGACCAGAAGACGTTCTGGCGGAACCCGGCTTCAGTCTTCTTCACGGTCGCCTTCCCGGTGATGTTCCTGGTCATCTTCGACCTGGTGTTCGGGAACGGCAACCGCATCCACATCCAGGGCGTGGGTGTCGGCGTCAGCACGTACTACGTTCCAGCGATCATCACGCTCGCGGTCATCTCCGCGACCTTCCAGAACCTCGCGATGAGCGTCACGATCGACCGCGAGTTCGGGATCCTCAAGCGGGGGCGTGGGACCCCGCTCCCCGACTGGGTCTTCTTCGCGGGCCGGATCGGCAACTCGCTCGTGGTCTCGCTCGTGATGCTCGTGCTGCTGGCCGCGATCGGCCGGATCGCGTACGGAGTGGCCATCCCGTGGGACCGCCTTCCCGCCGTTCTCGTAACGCTCGCGGTCGGCGCGTTCACCTTCTGCTGCCTCGGTCTGGCGCTCACCGGCTTCATCCCGTCTCAGAGCGCCGCCGCGCCGATCACCAACATCGCGATCTTCCCCCTCTATTTCCTGTCGGGAGTCTTCATTCCGGAGAGCGAGATCCCGAACGGGGTCCTGAACGTCGCTGGTGTGTTCCCGGTGCGCCACTTCTTCGAGGCGTTCTTTGCCGCCTGGGTGAGCGGAGCGGGCAGCGCCGGCTTCGAATGGCTCGACCTCGCGGTGGTTGCGGCGTGGGGAATCGCCGGATTTCTGGTGGCGCTGCGCACCTTCAAGTGGACCCCGCAGGCCGCGTGAGCGACGTCGTTCAGCTCTGTCGCCGGCCGGTACCCGGTCGACCTTGCGGGCGGCACCTCCATCGGCCCGGCCGGCGGTCTCCGGATGCTCCCCAGTATGTTCCGGGTCGTCGAGCGGAGACGCGATAAGGAGGGAACGGCGTTCAGATGTCACCAGTGAGAGTCGGGATCAACGGGTTCGGCAGGATCGGCCGCAATCTGTACCGCGCCGCCTACGAGGCGGGCAGCGACCTCGAGTTCGTCGCCGTCAACGACATCACCGACGAGAGGACCCTGGCGTACCTGCTCAAGTACGACTCCATCCTCGGGCGATTTCCCGGGGACATCGAGGAGCGCGAGGGGGCGATCGCCGTCGACGGCACGGAGATCAAGATCCTGGCGGAGAGGGATCCCGCAAACCTTCCCTGGGCGGACCTCGGCGTCGATGTCGTGATCGAGTCGACGGGCCTCTTCACCAAGCGCGACGACGCCGCCAAGCATCTCGCGGCGGGCGCCAAGAAGGTGATCATCTCGGCGCCCGCGACCGATCCCGACGTGACCGTGGCACTGGGGGTCAATTTCGATGAGGCCTACGACCCGGAGCGGGACAACATCATCTCGAACGCCTCGTGCACCACCAACTGTCTGGCGCCCGTGGCCAAGGTCCTGAACGACGCCGTGGGCATCGAGCGCGGGCTGATGACCACCATCCACGCCTACACCGCGGACCAGCGCCTCCAGGACATGCCCCACAAGGACCTGCGGCGGGCGCGGGCCGCGGCCATCAACCTCATCCCGACCACGACCGGGGCGGCGAAGGCGGTCGGCCTCGTGCTCCCGGAGCTCGCCGGCAAGCTCAACGGGATCGCCATCCGGGCGCCGGTGGCCACCGGCTCGGTCGTCGACCTGACCTTCGAGGCATCCGGCGAGACGAGTCCTGAACAGCTGAACGCCGCTGTCAAGGAGGCGGCCGATGGCCCGCTGGCCGGCATCCTGTCCTACACCGAGGACCCGATCGTCTCCACGGACATCGTCCAGGACCCGCACTCGTCGATCTTCGACTCCGAGCAGACCATGGTGACCGACGGCCGCCTGGCCAAGGTGATCGCGTGGTACGACAACGAATGGGGCTACTCGAACCGCTGTGTCGAGCTCGCCGCCAAGGTGCTCGAGCCGAAGCCGGCTCTCGCGGCCGCGGACGGCTGATCGCGGCCGTCCGCCTCACGGCCACGCGGTGAGTTGAGCTTCACGAAGGCAAGCGTCCGCGACGCGGAGGTCGAGGGGCGCCGCGTCCTCGTCCGGGTCGACTTCAACGTGCCGCTCTCCGATGGCCGGGTCTCCGACGACTCGCGGATCCGGGCCGCACTGCCGACGATCGAGCTCCTGCGCGAGCGCGGAGCCAAGCTGATTCTCGTCTCGCATCTGGGACGGCCCGACGGGCCGGACCCGGATCTCTCCCTCGCTCCGGTCGCGGAGCGGCTGGGGGCGCTGATCGGCACCGACGTGCGGATGGCCCCCGGCCTCGTCGGGCCGGAGGTCGAGGCGCTGGTGGACGAGCTCGGGCCGGGCGACGTCCTGATGCTCGAGAACAGCCGCTTCGAGCCGGGCGAGAAGACAAACGACCCGGAGCTCGCGCGCGGGCTCGCGAAGCTCGCCGACCTGTACGTCAACGATGCCTTCGGGGCGGCCCACCGGTCCCATGCCACCACGGCCGGCGTGGCGCACCTGCTCCCCGCGTACGCGGGCCTCCTCCTCGAGCGGGAGGTCAGGGAGCTCGACGCGATCCGTGAGCACCCGGCGCAGCCGATGCGGCTCGTGCTCGGCGGCGCGAAGGTGAACGACAAGATCGGGGTGATCGGCCACTTCCTCGACGTCGCCGACCGGATCATGATCGGCGGCGCCATGGCCTTCAGCTTCTTCAAGCGCCAGGGCGTGGCGGTCGGCAACTCGCTCGTGGACGAAGACTCGGTCGAGGCGGCGGGGGACATTCTCACCAGCGCGGCGGAGTCGCCCTGCGACCTGGTGCTGCCCGTCGACCTCGTCCTCGGGCGGGAGTTCTCGGCCGAGACCGAGCGGCGCGAGCTCGACGGGATCGAGGTCCCCGACGGCTGGATGGCCCTGGACATCGGCGAACGGACGGCGGCCGCCTACGCCGATGCGATCGCAACGGCGGGAACCGTGTTCTGGAACGGGCCCATGGGCGCGTTCGAGCTCGAGCCGTTCGCTGCCGGCACCCGCTCGGTGGCCGAGGCCATGGCCGCTGCCCCGGGGACGACCGTGGCCGGCGGCGGCGACTCGGTCGCCGCCCTCGACAAGTTCGGGCTCATCGATCGAGTGGACTGGGTCTCCACCGGCGGCGGAGCGTCGCTCGAGTTCCTCGAGGGGTGCGAGTTGCCCGGGATCGAGTCGCTGCTCGACGCCGGGGCAGTCGGCGGTCAATAGGCTCGGGCGCCTGCCGATGTCCTCCCGCAAGCCGATCTGCGCGGCCAACTGGAAGATGCACAAGACGCGCCCGGAGGCCGCGGCGTTCGTCGACTCGTTCCTGCCTGTTGCCATGGAGCTGCTCGACTCGGTGGAGATCGTGATCTGCCCGCCGTACACGGCCCTCGCGCTCACCGTGGAGCGCTGTGCGTCGACGACGATCCGCGTCGCCGCCCAGAACATGCACTTCGAGCACGAAGGGGCGTTCACGGGCGAGGTCTCGGCCGGGATGCTGGTCGAGCTGGACGTCCACGGAGTGATCCTGGGGCACTCGGAGCGCCGGCAGATGTTCGGCGAGACGGACGACGCCCTGGCGCGCAAGGTGCCGGCGGCGCTCGCGGCCGGGCTCGAGCCGGTCCTGTGCGTGGGGGAGACCCTCGATCAGCGTGAGGCGGGCGAGACCGAGGCGGTGTTGAGGCACCAGGTCGAGACCGACCTGGCCGAGGTTCCGGAGGGGGAGTTGGGCAGCCTCGTGATCGCCTACGAGCCGATCTGGGCCATCGGCACCGGGCGCAACGCCACCCCCGAGCAGGCGGCCGGCGCGATCGCGTTCATCCGCTCGCTCATCGCCGGCAGGGACGAGGGCGCCGGCGCTGCGGTCCGGATCCTGTATGGCGGCTCCGTCAAGCCGGAGAACGCGGAGGAGGTGCTCGCCTCCGACGAGATCGACGGCGCGCTCGTGGGCGGCGCCAGCCTCGACCCGGGCGACTTCGCCGCCATTGGGGCGGCCTGCCGGTGACGCTGCCCGACGGGCCGAGCGAGGTCCCGGTCCCGTCGCTCGCCCTGGTTGTGCTGGACGGCTGGGGCCTGGCGCCACCGGGGCCGGGGAACGCGGTCAGCCAGGCCGCGACGCCAGTCTTCGACGAGCTGTGGGATCGGTTTCCGCACAGCATGCTCTCGGCCAGCGGCCGCGACGTCGGCCTGCCCGACGGCCAGATGGGGAACTCGGAGGTCGGTCACCTCAACCTTGGTTCCGGAGCCGTTGTCGAGCAGGACCTGACCCGCATCGACGACGCGGTCGCCGACGGCAGCTTCTTTGACAACCCGGTCCTCAGGGCGGCGTGCGAGGCGGCGCGCAACGGCCCGCGCGGCCGGCTTCACCTCATGGGACTGGTCTCCGACGGCGGCGTCCACTCCGGCTGGGAGCACATCGAGGCGTGCATCGAGCTCGCGGCGCGGGAGGGCGTGCCGGACCTCGTCGTTCACGCCTTCACCGACGGGCGGGACACACAGCCCAGGGCTGGAGCCGGCTATCTCGCCGAGCTCGAGCGGTGGCTCAAGCACGCCGGGCGGATCGCCACAGTCAGTGGGCGCTACTACGCCATGGATCGCGACAGCCGGTGGGATCGCGTCAGGAGGGCATACGACACGATCGTCCACGCCGAGGGCCGCCACGCGCCGACGGCCGAGGCGGCCGTGGCGGAGTCGTATGAGCGGGACGAAACGGACGAGTTCATCGAGCCGACCGTGATCGGCGACTACGACGGGATGGCGGACGGGGACGTGGTGCTCCACTTCAACTTCCGCCCGGATCGAGCCCGTGAGCTGACCAGGGCGCTCGGGGACCCGGACTTCGACGAGTTCCCCCGCGGGGTCGTGCCCCGGATCAGCCTGACGACCCTCACCGAATATCGCAAGGGCTGGGACTACCCGGTGGCGTTCCCGCCGCATGCCCCTGAGGTGACGCTGGCCGAGGTGATCGCCGAGGCCGGGGCGAGCCAGCTGCACGTCGCCGAGACCGAGAAGTACGCGCACGTCACCTACTTCTTCAACGGCGGGCGGGAGGACGAGTGGGACGGCGAGGAGCGTCGCCTGGTGCCGTCGGTCCGCGATGTCGCCACCTACGACGAGGAGCCGGAGATGAGCGCTCGAGCGGCGGCCGACGCCTTCCGCGAGCAGTGGGGCGACGACGGCTACCGCTTCGGGATCATCAACTTCGCCAACCCGGACATGGTCGGCCACACGGGCGACATCCCGGCGGCGGTGACGGCCATCGAGACGGTGGATGAGTGCCTCGGAGACGTGATCAAGGCGGTGCTGGAGTCGGGAGGCGCCTGCATCGTCACCGCCGACCACGGCAACGCGGACAACATGCTCGAGCCCGACGGCTCGCCCAACACGGCGCACTCGACCAACCCGGTGCCCTTCATCGTCACGGTCAACGGCGTCGCGGTCGAGGGCGGCCGGCTCGCTGACGTCGCCCCAACGGTGCTGAAGCTGCTGGGGATCGAGCAGCCCGGGGCGATGACGGGGCGGGCGCTGGTTCGGTAGGCGCTTCGAGCCCGGCGGGATCGTTGCGCCGCCGGGTCGAGGCTGGGTAGGCCAGCCGTCCCACGCGTCGGGGCCGGGTCGACGCAATCTACGTCCGACAGGTGGATGCGGATCGCGGTGACCCGCCGATGTCGTCGCTGGACGCGGCCGGCGCCTGCTCTCGGTGCCGCCGTTCGCGGGCGCTCTCGATCCGGCCCGTAG
>DASQCL010000291.1:0-2287 GCA_035634715.1 Solirubrobacterales bacterium | reverse complement strand
TCGATCGCCTGTCCTCCCAGCTCGACCTGAAGATCGCTGGACCGGGCTCCCTGGCCGAGCGAGATCACCTGGTCGATGGCGGACGTGGGGAGCTGGTTGGCGCGCTGGTCGAAGTTGACCGTGGCGAAAGCGATGCGGCCGTCCTTGGAGATCGCGTCGGACCCGGCCGGGCTGAACGGGCTGATCACACTGCTGACGTGCGGCACCTTGGACACCTGCCGCAGCATCGGCGAGACCTGTGCGCGAATTCCGGGCGCGTCGACCCGGCCGGAGGTGGCGCGGAACACGATCTGGTCGGTGTCCCCCGCCTGGGCTGGGAATTCGCGCTGCAGCAGGTCCAGCGCCCGCTGGGTGTCCGTTCCGGGGAGCGAGAAGTTGGTCGCCTGCCTGGTGCCCACGGCATTCGCCGCGACCGAGACGCCGATCAGCAGAACGACCCAGGAGATCAGGACGATCCGGCGGTGGCGCATCGTCCAGGCGGCGAGCCGGGCGACGTTGCCGAGCTTGGAGGGAGTGGCAGCGGTTTCCGGGGAGTCAGCGTTTATACTCATCTCACAAACCTTTTAGAGTTCAAATACTTTGAAAACGCGATGGAGTTATAGCACAGCGATGACGACTACGAAGGGTAAAGGCAAGGACCCCACAAGGTCCCTCGACGAGGAGGCCGTGGAGCTGGCGACGCTGATGGCGGAGGTGGTGCATGCCAGCAAGCGGCGAAGTGGCCGGCCGGCAAAGGAGCTGGAGGAGGCCGCCGAGCGCGAGGGGCTCGGGCCGCGACATGCCCCCGTGCTCTTCGCCGTGGCGCTTGACAGCGGGCTGAGCGTGAGCCAGCTCTCCGAACGGGTCGGCTTGAGCCTCGCGACCACGAGCCTCCTTGTGGGCGAGCTGAGTCGGGCCGGCATCCTGGCTCGCACCGAGGATGAGCGGGATCGCCGCCGGACCATCGTCACCATCGCCAAAGAGCACGAGGAAACAGTTGGCGGATGGTTTCGCCGGATGCTCGAGCCGATGCGCAGCGCTCTCGGTCGCATGTCGCCACGAGCCCGCGCGGATTTCATGCGGGGGCTGCGAATTTTGGCCGAGGAGACGACCAGTCATTCGGGTGAGGTCGAGGACGCCGCCGTTCAATAGGCTCTCGCGTCGCCGATGAGGGTGGGTGTCCCCAAGGAGTCCCGGGAGGGTGAGCGCCGTGTGGCGCTGATCCCGGACGTCGTGCAATCGCTCACCGGCGGTGACATCGAGGTCGCTGTGGAGTCCGGCGCCGGTGAGAGCGCCGGGCATCCGGACAGCGAGTACTCGGATGCCGGGGCCTCGGTCGGCTCCGCCGACGACGCCTGGGGCGCCGACGTCGTCGTCAAGGTCGCCCTCCCGACCATCGAGGAGATCGGACGCCTCCGGTCCGGACAGGTGCTGATCGGCCACCTCGCGCCGCTCACGTCGGGCGAGACCACCAAGGCGCTCGCCGATGCCGGCGTGACCAGCTTCGCCATGGAGGCGATCCCGCGCATCACCCGCGCCCAGGCCATGGACGCACTGTCGTCCCAGGCCAACGTCGCCGGCTACGCGGCGACGCTTCTCGCCGCGACGGAGGTCGGCCGCTTCTTCCCGATGATGACCACTGCCGCCGGGACCGTCGCGCCCGCTCGCGTGCTCGTGCTCGGCGCGGGGGTTGCCGGCCTCCAGGCGATCGCCACGGCGAAGCGCCTCGGCGCTGTCGTCAGCGGCTTCGACATCAGGCGCGCCGCCTGGGAGCAGATCGCGAGCCTTGGCGGCCGCCCGCTCGAGCTGGACTTCATCCCCGACGCCGAGGCGGAGGGCGGCTACGCCCGCCCGCTGACCGACGAGGAGAACGAGAAGGTCCGCGAGGCGCTCGCCGAGGCCGCGGCGAGGCAGGACGTGATCATCACGACCGCGCTCGTCCCCGGCCGCAAGGCGCCGCTACTGATCACCGCAGAAGCCGTTCGCAACATGCAGCCCGGCTCGGTGATCATCGACCTGGCCGGTGAGTCGGGGGGCAACTGCGAGCTGTCTGTGGCGGGGGAGACCGTGGTCGAGAACGGGGTCAAGATCATGGCTCCGCTCCACCTGCCGAGCGAGATGGCCACCCACGCGTCACAGCTCTACGCGAAGAACGTCGAGAACCTGCTGAAGCTCCTGGTGAGCGAGGAGGGCGCGTTGAACATCGACTTTGACGATGAGGTGGTCGCCGGCGCCTGCCTTACTCACGAAGGTGAGATCAAGAACGAGCGGGCCCGCGAGGCCGCCGGGGTGAGCGGCTGATGCCCCT
>DASQCL010000290.1:0-12318 GCA_035634715.1 Solirubrobacterales bacterium | reverse complement strand
AGCGGGATCGGGGCTCCGTCTCCCGCTATCACCGTGACGATCTCAGCATCCTCGGCGACGCGCTCGATCGTCGCCGACAGCGTGGACCCGGCGCCGCCCCAGGCGACAACGGCGTCCTCGGCGAAGCCCACCGCGTCCCCGCGGACGAAGCGCCCCTGGGCGTCGTCCCGGGCGGCCGGTGCCACAGCACCGGAGCGGATCTCCGCCAGCGCAGCCTCGAGGAGCTCGGCGTTCGTCGCGGCGTCCTCGTCGCCCGCCAGCTCGACGAGTGCTGCCAGTGCTGCCTGCTGCGAGCGGCTGGGAACCACCCGGACGGGTTTCTCCGAGAGCTTGGCCGCCTCCTGGGCCGCCAGGATCACGTTCGGGGAGTTGGGCAGCACGAGGACCTCTTCGGAGGTCACCTCGTGGATCCCGGCGAGGATCTCGTACGTCGACGGGTTGAGGGTTGGACCGCCGTCGACAACGTGGGCGCCGAGCCCCTCGAACAGCGAGCGCATGCCGTCGCCGGCCGCGACCACCAGCGCCCCCGACTTGGAGGGGTGAAGGCGCGCCTCCCGCGCTGCGATCTGCTCGCGCATGTCCGCCACGTCGAGCCGCTGCACGTGTCCGACCTCCTCGAAGACGGCGACCGCCACCTCCGGCTCGTCGGTGTGAACGTGGATCTTCAGCGTCGCCTCGTCGCCGACCACGAGGACGGAGTCGCCGATCTCCTCGAGCCGGGGGACGAAGGACCGGGTGTCGAGGCCGGTGCCGGTGACGATGAAGTTGGTGCAGTACCGGAACCGGCTGTCGAAGTGGTGCGGCCGCGTGGTGCGCGCGGGCTCGTGGTGCGGGAGCTCCGGCAGCGCGTCGAAGTCGTCCCGCAATCCCGCGACGATCCCGGCCAGGATCACGACCAGGCCGTGCGCCCCAGCATCGACGACGCCGGCCTCGGCCAGCACGTCGAGCTGCCCCGGCGTTCGCTCCACCGCGCGCTCCCCGGCCCTCGTGGCCACCTCGAGCACGTCCGCCAGCAGCTGGTCCTGCTCCTGGTCCCCGACGGCGCCGGAGAGGCGTTGGCGGTCGATGTGGGCTAGGTGGGTGGAGACCGCGTGGGCCATCTCGCGGATCACGGTGAGCATCGTCCCCTCGGCGGGGTCGCGCACGGACTCATAGGCGGCATCGGCGGCGCGCGCGAACGCCGCGGCGACCAGCACCGGGTCGACGAGCTCCCCCGGCCGGCTGGCGAGCTCCTCGGCCGCCCCGCGGACGATCTGGCTGAGGATCACGCCGGAGTTCCCGCGCGCGCCCATGAGGGCGGCGCGGGCGACAGCGTGTACGAGCTCGTCGCGGTCGGCCGGGATCGGCTGGCCGTCGAGCCGGTCGAGCTCCTTCATCACGGCCTGCATCGTCAGCGCCATGTTGTCCCCCGTATCGCCGTCGGCGACCGGGAAGACGTTGAGGTCGTTGACCTCCTGCCTGCGTGATGCGAGTTGCGTATAGGCGGCCTGGACGACCCGGCGAAAGCGCTCGATGGAGGTGTCGGCCGCCACCGGACCGGGATTATCCCGCCGAAGCGGCTACGCGGCCTTGACGACCTTGTTGGCCTTCAGACAGCGCGTGCAGACGTAGACGCGACGGGTGCTCCCGCCGTCGTTGATCCTCACCTTCTGCAGGTTGGGGTCGAAACGGCGCCGGGTGGCGACCATCGAGTGGCTCCGGGAGTTCCCGAACGCGGGCCCCTTGCCGCAGCTGTGACAGACCTTGGCCATTGCGACGGGTGATGGTAGCGGGGCCCAGCTAGCCCTGGACCAGCGCGTCGCGCAGCAGCGCCATGCGCATCACCGTGTGCGCGGCGTGCTTGCCCTGGTCCCGCTTGTCGCCCCCGGCCCGAGCCATCGCCTGCTCCATCGTCTCGCAGGTGAGGACGCCGAACGCGCACGGGATCCCGGTGTCGAGCTGGACGTCCTGGACCCCCCGTGCGGCCTCGTTGCACACGTAGTCGTAGTGGTCGGTCTCGCCGCGGATGACGGCCCCCAGGCATGCGACCCCGGCGAAGCGGCCCGAGCGGGCACACCACCTGGCGGCGAGCGGGAGCTCAAACGCCCCTGGGACCTCGAACGTGTGGACCGACGCCGGCGTGACGCCGCCGTCGTCGAAGCCCTCGATCGCCCCGTTGGTCAACCGCTCGGCGAGCTCCCCGTAGAAGGTGCCGACGCAGATCGCGAACTCCCAGCGTCCGAGCCGGTCGCGCTCGGTCTCGGCGAATGGCTGCTCGGCGAGCCCGTCAGCCATCCTCGGGCTCGCGCTGCTGCTCGGAGTGGATCAGCTCCTCGTCCAGCGGCAGGCCCTGGTGGTGGAGCGTGTGCCCGAGGCGCTCGCGCTTGGTCCGCAGGTAGTCCTCGTTGTGGGGATTTGGGACCGCCTGGATCGGGATCTGATCGGTGACCGACAGCCCGTACCCCTCCAGGCTGTGGATCTTCTTCGGGTTGTTTGTGAGGATGCGGATGCTCGTCAGGCCCAGGTCGACCAGGATCTGGGCGCCGATGCCGTAGTCGCGCAGGTCGGCGGGTAGGCCGAGCTTGAGGTTCGCGTCGACGGTGTCGAGCCCCTCCTCCTGGAGGCGGTAGGCGCGCAGCTTGTTCAGGAGGCCGATCCCGCGGCCCTCCTGTGAGAGGTACAACAGGACGCCGGCGCCCTCGCGCTCGATCATCGCGAGCGCCGCCTCGAGCTGCTCGCCACAGTCGCAGCGCAGCGAGTGGAAGACGTCGCCGGTGAGGCACTCGGAGTGGACTCGGACCAGGACGTCCTCGACACCCCGCACGTCGCCCTTGACCATCGCGAGGTGGTGCTTCTCGTCGACGAGCGACCGGTAGCCGACCGCCATGAATTCGCCGAACGCGGTCGGGAGCTTCGTGGAGACCACGCGCTCGACCAGCCGCTCGGTCCGCCGCCGGTAGGCGATCAGGTCGGCGACGGTGATCATCTTCAAGCCGTGCCGCTCGCAGTACGGCACCAGGTCCGGCACGCGGGCCATCGTGCCGTCCTCGTTCATGATCTCGCAGATCACGCCGGCCGGGATCAGGCCCGCCAGCCGCGCGAGGTCGACCGCGGCCTCCGTCTGGCCGGCACGCTCAAGCACGCCGCCGTCCTTCGACTTCAGCGGGAAGACGTGTCCCGGCTGGACGAGGTCGTCGGGGCCCGAGTGGGGATCGATCGCAACCTGGATCGTGCGGGCGCGGTCAGCCGCCGAGATCCCGGTGGTCACCCCGTCGCGGGCCTCGACCGAGATCGTGAACGCGGTGTTGAACGGGGACTCGTTCTTCGCGGCCATCAGGTCGAGCCCGAGCTCGTCGCACCGCTCACCCGTCAGCGACAGGCAGATCAGCCCGCGGCCGTTCTTGGCCATGAAGTTGATCGCCTCCGGCGTCGCGAACTGGGCAGCCATCGTGAGGTCGCCCTCGTTCTCGCGGTTCTCGTCGTCGCAGACGACGACCATCCGCCCGCGGCGGATCTCCTCGATCGCCTCCTCGATCGGGCTGAAGACGCCACTGCCCGTCGCACCACTGCCTGCCGCCTCCTCCGCTACGCGTCCGGGGGCGGCAGGGTTGCCGGTATTTCGGTCTTCGCTCATTGGCTACTCCTCACTTCTTATTTAAGCCTTGCACGAGGCGTTCCGCGTAGCGGGCGACCACGTCCACCTCGACGTTGACCTCGTTGCCCTCAACCAGGTCGCCGAGCGTGGTGCGCTCGAGCGTCTCCGGGATCAGCGACACCTCCAGCCCGTCCGGGGTCAGCGCGGCGACGGTCAGGCTCACGCCGTCGATCGCCACCGAGCCGTGCTCCGCGACGTAGCGCCGCAGGCCCTCGGGGACCGCGACGCGCAACCGGCGGGCGAACCCGTCCTCGGTCGCGGAGGTCACCTCGCCAGTGCTGTCGACGTGGCCCTGGACCAGATGGCCCCCGAGCGGCTCGCCGGCCCGCAGTGCGGGCTCCAGGTTGACCCGGCCGCCGGCAACCAGGGTCCCGAGCGTGGTCACGGACAGCGTCTGGTTCATCACGTCGGCCTCGAAGGCGTCGTCGCCCGGCGACGTGACGGTCAGGCAGACCCCGTCGACCGAGACGGAGTCGCCCGCGCCCAGGCCGCTCGCGACCCCGGCGCTCACTCGCAGGCGCGCGCCGTCGGCGGTCCGCTCCACCTCCTCGACCGTGCCGATCTCGCGGATGATCCCCGTGAACACGCCGTCACCAATCCCTCAGCCGCGCGCGAATGAGCAGGTCGTCGCCGGAGCGCTCCCAGTCCATCGAGGTCGCCGCGGTCGCATCCGGAAGCATCATCGCCCCGTTGCCGGCGATCAGGGGGCGGGCCAGCATCCCGCCGACCACGGTCGGGGCGATGAACAGGCGGAGCTCGTCGATCTCGTCCGCGTCGCGGAAGGCCCCGGCGAGGGTCGGGCCGCCCTCGAGGAGGAGGCTGGTGATGTCGCGGCTCCCAAGCTCCCGGAGACCGGCCTTGACCCGATCGGCGGGTCCCCCACCAACCACCACGGCCTCGGCGCCCGCATCCCGGAGCGCCGCGATGCGCTTCTCGGGCGCCGCCGGCGACGCGACGACCACGAGCGGTGCCTGAACGATCGTCTCGACCAGGCGCGAGTTCAGCGGGAGCCGGGCGTCGGAGTCGAACACCACCCTGGTCGGCTGGCGCAGGGTCCCAGCCTCCCTTGCGGTGAGGCGCGGATCATCCGCCAGCGCCGTGCCGATGCCCACACAGACGGCGTCGGCCTCGGCGCGCCAGCGGTGTGCCAGCAGGCGGCTCTCCTCGCTGGAGATCCACTGCGAATCGCCGCCGGCGGTCGCCACCCGGCCGTCGAGCGTGATTGCTGACTTCATGACGATCAGCGGCCGCCCGGTCCGCGCATGCTTTCGGAAGGGCTGGTTGAGGAGCTCGGCGGCGTCGGCCTCCGCGCCGTCCACGAACTCGACCTCGACGCCTGCCTCGCGCAGGATCGTCGGTCCCGTGCCGCTCGCCTTCGCGCTCGGGTCGTCGGAGGCGATGACCACGCGTGCGATGCCGGCGTCGCGGATCGCATGGGCGCAGGGAGGCTGCCGTCCGTGGTGCGCGCACGGCTCGAGCGTCACCAGCAGGGTGGCCCCGGCGGGGTCGATCCCGCGGGCGCGCGAGTCTTCGATCGCCTCGACCTCGGCATGCGGCCCACCGAGCTCGGCGTGAAAGCCCTCGCCGAGGACCTGTCCGTCGCGGACGATGACCGCGCCGACCATCGGGTTCGGGCTCACCCTGCCGTGCCCGCCCGCCGCCAGCTCCAGGGCGCGACGGAGGTGGATCCGATCCTGGTCTGTGGCCACTGCGAGGCCTCCCGATTGACTGGTCAGTCAACCAATGATACGCCCCGCTGTTGAGCGCGTTGCGGCTAGGTGGCCACCGCCGCCGGTACCGTCCCCGCGCTATGGCGCGCGAGGTAGCGACGGCGAAGACGAGGCGGTTCGGGCGATCCGCGGCGATGCTGTCGCTCGGGGTCGGGTCGGCGGGGCTCCTGACCTACGTCTACTTCTCGCTCGCCTCCCACAACCTGAGCAAGACGTCGTACGGCGAGATCGTCGTCCTCTGGTCCGCGGTCTTCGTGACGATCTCGATCCTCTTCCGCCCGGTGGAGCAGCTGCTCTCGCGAACGATCGCGGACCGGCAGGCCCGCGGCGAGACGATCGGCGGGACAATGCGGGTCGCCGCGACGATCCAGCTGGGGCTGGCGCTGGCGTTCGCCGCAACGGCCCTCCTGCTCCGTGACCCGATCCAGAACGACCTGCTCTCGGGCAGCGCGACGCTCTACTGGATCCTGGTCGCCGCGGTCCTGGCGTTCGGAGCGAGCTTCTTCGCCCGGGGGTTCCTGGCGGGCAGCCGGCGGTTCGTGCTCTACGGCTCGCTGCTGCTCGCGGAGTCCACGGCGCGGATGTCGTTCGCGCTCGCCGTCGCCGTCGGCATCGCCAACGGCCAGACCGCCGTCGCATTGGGAATCGTCGCCGCGCCGGTTCTAAGCCTGACCGTCGTGCCGCTCGCGTTCGCCGGGCGCGCGGTCTCGCAGAGGACGGCGCCGCCTCCCCAGGCACGCGACGACGAGACTCAGTTCACGCTGGCCCGTGGCGGCGGATTCGCGGCCGCGGTGTTCCTGATCATGGTCAGCGAGCAGAGCCTCCTGAACGCCGGGCCGCTCATCGTCCGCGCCTCCGAGGGCGCCGCGGCCGCGGGGTTCATCTTCAACGTGCTGATGATCGCCCGGGCGCCGCTGGTCCTCTTCCAGGCCGTCGCCACCAGCCTGCTGCCGCACCTCACGCGGCTGCGGTCGAGCGACGCGGCCGACGACGCCGATGCCTTCCGGATGTCGATCCGGGTCACGGTCAGCGCGATCGCCGGCTTCGCGGCGCTCGTCGGCCTGGTGGTGGCGATCGCCGGGCCGGAGCTCATGCAGATCGCCTTCGGGAACAAGTTCAGCTACGACCGGCTGGGGCTGTTGATCGTGACTGCCGGGATGGGCTTCTACCTCGCCTCCGGAACGCTGAACCAGGCCGCGCTCGCCCAGGGCCAGGCTCGCGCCGCCGCCGCCCGCTGGGTGGTGTGCGCGGCCGCCTTCATCGCCTGGAACCTGCTGCCCGTGATGAGCGAGTTCCGGCGGGTCGAGGTCGGCTTCGCGGCAGCCGCGGCGCTGCTCTGCGCGCTTCTGTACGTGCTGTATCGCAACCCGCCGAAGGAGCCGCGCCCGGAGGACGTGGTGGAGCCCGGCTCGCCGGAGGAGATCGAGGCGCGGCTGGCCGCCGCCGACGAGGCGAGCTAGGCGGCGTCCGCGGCCGCCGCGATGCGCTGAAACGCCTCGCCGGGGTCGGGAGCGCCGAACACGGCCGAGCCGGCAACGAACAGGGTGGCCCCCGCCTCGGCGACGTTGCCGACGGTGTCCGCGTCGATCCCGCCGTCCATCTCGATCACGGGCGTCGAGGCGATGTCGCGGATCCGCCGCACCTTTTCCGGAGAGGTTTCGATGAACGATTGGCCGCCCCACCCCGGATTCACCGACATGCAGAGGACCACGTCCGCGTAGGGACCGAGCTCGCTCACCGCCACCGCCGGCGTTCCCGGGTTGATCGCGACACCCGCGAGGCAACCCGCCTCCCGGATCGCTCCCAGCGTGCGGTGAATGTTCGGGTCGGCCTCGAAGTGGGCGGTGATGCAGTCGGCGCCCGCGCGGGCGAACTCCTCGACGTGATCCGCAGGGCGCGCGACCATCAGATGCACGTCGATCCCACCTCCGGCATCGTGGACCTGGTCGGCGATCGCGGACGCCACGAGCGGCCCCATGGTTATCGGGGGCACGAAGTGGCCGTCCATCACGTCCACGTGGATCACCCGCGCACCCGCCTCCATGACCTCGGCGACCTGGGCTCCGAGCTTCGAGAAGTCAGCCGAGAGGATCGACGGCGCCACGTGGCGCTCCCCGAAGAGGTCTCGGGCGGTCACCGGGCGCTCACACCGGGGCAAGCATCGAGTGGCCGCAATGCTGGCAGAGCATGTCCTGCGAGGTGCTCATCCGGACGATCGTCTGGTGCTCGCCGCAGTTGGGGCATTGGGAGACGAGCTCGTAGCGCCGCAGGCAGTAGACGCACCGGAAGCGACCCGGAAGCTGCGTCGGCCGCAGCCAGGGCTCGCCGCAACCCGGGCAGGTGGGCCGCTTGAGGGTCTCCTCGCCCGCCTCCACCTAGGTCGACCCCAGGCGCGCGATGAAAAAGCCGTCGGTGTGATCGCGGTCGGGCCTCACCTGGAGGAACCGCGCGTCATGAGTCGAGGCAAGCTCTGGAGCCGAGGCGGCGAGGTCGGCCGCCTCCACCCCGCCGCGGGCAACGAGCGGCGCGATGCGGTCCTCGCCCTCGCGCCGGGAGATGGTGCAGGTCGAGTAGACGAGCGTCCCGCCGGGCCTCAGGGCACGGACGGCCCGGTCGATGATGGCGGCCTGGACGGCGGCCACTCGCTCGATCAGCTCCGGCGACTTGCGCCACCGGGCATCCGGGCGAGAGGCGAGCGTCCCGAGGTCTGAGCAGGGCGGATCCACGAGTACGCGATCGTAGCCGCCGCCCAGGTCAAGCTCCGCCGCGTCCCCCTCGATCACGGTGACGCTGGTTGCTCCCAGCCGGGCGCTGAGGTCTCCGAGCTGGCCGGCCCTGCCGGGATCCCGCTCGACGGCGACCACGTTTCCGCGGTTGGCCATCCTGGCGGCGATGGCGGTGGTCTTAATCCCCGGGGCGGCGCAGAGGTCAAGCACCTGCTCGCCCGGCTGCGGGTCGAGCACCGAGACGACCGCCTGGGACGAGCGCGACTGCGGGACGAGCTCGCCCCGGTCGATCCGGAGCGCGAGCTCGTCGGTCAGCCCTTCCCCGGCCACGATCGCCTCGGGCGGGCCCAGGAGCCCGGGCTCTGGGCGCTCGACGCCCTGGTCGCTCAGCTCCCCGAGAAGCGCCTCGGGCTCGGCCTTCAGCGTGTTGACGCGGAGCGCGGTCTCCGTGGGCTGGTTGATGGCCGCCAGCAGCGATCGCGCGTCGCGCTCGCCCAACTCCTCCCACCATAGCCTCGCGAGCCATTCGGGACAGGAGTGGAGCACCGCGGCGCCCTCCGGGGTCGCGTCCTCCAGGCCGGACAGCAGGTCGTCGGCGGCGGCCGCTCGGCGCAGGACGGCGTTGACCAGGCCCGCCCCGGCCTGGCGGCGCCTGCCGCCCGACCCCTTGGCCAGCTCGACCGCCTCGTCCACCGCGGCGTGGTCCGGGGTGGCATCCGAGAACACCAGCTCGAAGAGGCCAAGCCGGAGCGCAGCGAGGACAGGCGGGTCGAGCTTTCTCAGCGGGCGCTCCGCGAGCTCGGCGATCAGGTGGTCGCTGGTTCCCCGGCGCTGCACCGCCCCATACGCGAGGCGCTGGGCCTGGGCGCGCTGGCGACGGTCGAGACCGTGACGATCTGCGGCGGCGGGGAGGGCGCGATCCGCCCACGCTTCGTGCTCGAACACGCGGCGCAGGACCTCGTAAGCCGCCCGGCGCTGCGGCGCGACGTCGCGGGCGGAGCTCACTCCGCCAGCGACGGCAGCGAGTGCCCGCGCAGGTACGCCTCCACGGGCATCGGCCGCCGCGCCGCGGGCTGCACCACCTCGAGGCGGAGCGTGCCTTCCGCGCATCCAACGAGCAGCCCGCCGTTGGCCGCGAGCCGGCCCGGCTCCAGCTCGCCGTTGGGCTCGGCACGCGCGGCGCGAACGCCGAGCCGCTCGCCGCCGTCGAGCTCCAGGTAACAGCCGATGTGGGGGTTGAGTGCCCTCACCGTCAGCTCGAGCTCGCGCGCCGGCCGGGACGGATTCAAGCGCCGCTCATCCGGGGAGATCTTGTGCGCGTAGGTCGCCTCGGAGTCGTCCTGATCGGTGAGCTCGAGGGAGCCGGCCGCGCGCTGGTCGAGCGCGCGGACGATCAACTCGCCCCCGAGCTCGGCGAGGCGGCCCGAGAGGGCACCGAAATCCTCACCATCCCCGATCTCGAGCGCCCGCTTGAGCGCGATCGGCCCGGAGTCGAGACCGGCCGTGACCTTGATGATGGCAACGCCGGTTTCGCGATCGCCGGCCATGATCGTGCGTTCGATCGGCGCCGCCCCCCGCCAGCGTGGCAGCAGGGAAGGATGCACGTTCAGCATCTCCAGCTCGGACAGCAGCGGGTCCTTGATGAGCTGCCCGAAGGCGCAGACGACGCCCACTTCCGGGCGCGTCGCCTGGATCGCCTCGACGGCATCGGGCAGGTTGACGCTCTCGGTCTGCAGCAACTCGAGCCCGAGCTCGGATGCGGCCTCCGCTGCGGGCGGGGCAGCCATCTGGCGGCCGCGGCCGCGCGGGCGGTCGGGCGGCGTGACGACGAGCGCGGGCCGGTGGGGCGAGTCCGCGAGGCGCCGCAGCACCGCCACGGCGAACTCCGACGTACCCAGGAACGCGACCCTCAACTCGTCGCGGCGGGCGCCGGGTCCTCGTCCGCCGGCTCCTCCGCGGTCGGGCTGTAGGAGCCTCCCTCGCGCAGCGCCCGTAGGGCCGCCTTGCGCTGATCGCGCGCGGTCCGGTCGAGCATGAGCACGCCGTCGAGGTGGTCGATCTCGTGCTGGAGGACGCGGGCCTCGAGCCCCGACGCCTCGATCTGGATGGGCTCGCCGGTGACGTCGACCCCGCGGACCCGAGCGAAGAGCGGGCGCTCCACGTCCACCGACACGCGCGGGAGGCTCAAGCACCCCTCCTCCGCAACCACGACCTCGCTCGAGAGCCAGTCGATCTCGGGGTTGGCGATCGCCGTGGGCGTCGCGTCGGGGCCGGCCTGGAAGACGAGGAGCCGGTGCATCACGCCCAGCTGGGTGGCCGCCAGCCCGACGCCGATGGCGTCGTGCATGATCGCCACCATGCGCTCCGCCTCGCGTTCGAGCCCGGGGCCGAATGAGCGGATCTCGGAGGCCCGCGACTTGAGGACCGGGTCGCCGAACTTGCGGATGTGCTGGAGCGCGGCATCGCGGCGCCGCAGAGTTTCCTCGGCGAGTGCCTGTGCTCGCTCGTCGCTCGGTCCCTCCGGCTCGACCGGCTCGCCGTCGCGGACGGTGGTGGTTTCCGCCTCCTCGCTCATCGTTTTTCGAGTCTAGACGTCCGCGGGCGAGCGTTATTGCGGGTCGACGTCGACGCTCAGCGAGATTCCGCGCAGGGTCCGACCGGCAGCCAGCTCGTCGACGACGCTCCGGACCGCGGTTACGACCCCCTCGCGCTCGGGCGCCTTGAGGAGGAGCTGGCGGCGGTGCTTGCCGCGGAGCCGGAACCGCGGCGCGGGCCCCAGCATCTGGACGTCGGACGGAAGCACCTCGGCGAGCCGCCCGTGGGCGGTCTCGGCGGCATCCTGAGCGCGGGCCGACTCGGGCGCACCGAACTCGAGCCGGACGAGGTGGGAGTAGGGCGGATACCCCAGGGCGCGGCGGCGCTCGAGCTCGGTGGTGAGGAACCCCGCCGTGTCGTGCATCGCCGCATGGCGGATCGCGGGCGCCTCGGGAGCCAGCGTCTGGACCAGGACCCGGCCACCCTTCCGCCCCCGTCCGCTGCGCCCGGCCAGCTGGGCGACGAGCGCAAAGGTCCGCTCCTCCGACCTGAAGTCAGGGAACCGCAGCGTGGCGTCGGCGTCGAGGACGACGCTCAGCACGACGTCCGGGAAGTCGTGCCCCTTGCCCACCATCTGCGTGCCCACCAGCACGCCGGCGTCCGAGGCCTCGAACCGCCGCAGGATGTCGAGATGGGCGCCGGCCGGCGCGGCGCTGTCGGAGTCCAGGCGGAACACGGGCAGCGGCGACGCCGCCTCGCCGATCAGCTCCGCCACGCGCTCGGTCCCGGCGCCGTGACGGGCCAGCGTGACCGAGCCGCAGTCGGGACAGGATTCCGGCAGCGCCTCGGAGTGACCGCAGTGATGGCAGCGAAGCCGGCCCGAGCCCTTGTGGACGACGAGCGAGACGTCGCACTCGGGGCACCCCCACCCCCTGCCGCACGATCGGCAGCTCACAAACGGCGACCAGCCGCGGCGGTTGAGCATCACGATCGCCTTCCCGCGGACATCGCGGATCTGGCTGAGGGCCTGGACGGTCTGCGCGTGCAGGGGGCCGCTCTCCCCCGAGGTCGTTCGCATGTCGAGCACGTCCACCTCGGGCAGCGCGATCCCGTCGGCGCGCTCCGGCAGCTCAAGCCGGGGCAGGCGGTCCCAGCTCTCCGGGCGCGGCGTCGCGCTGCCGCAGACGAGGACGGCCCCGGCCGACTGCGCGCGCCGCACGGCCACCTCCCGCGCGTCGTAGCGCGGGTCCCCCTCCTGCTTGTAGGACGGATCGTGCTCCTCGTCGACCACGATCAGCCCGAGATCGCGAACCGGCGCGAACACCGCCGACCGGGGGCCGACACAGACCATCGCCTCGCCCGAGCGCAGACGGTGCCACTCGTCGCGGCGCTCGCCGGCCGACAGCCTGGAGTGAAGGAGGGCCACGCCGTCGCCGAACCGCGACGCGAACCTGGAGACGGTCTGCGGCGCGAGGGCGATCTCGGGAACCAGCACGATCGCGCCGCGGCCGCGGGCCAGCACCGCCTCGGCAGCCGCCAGGTACACCTCCGTCTTCCCCGATCCGGTCACGCCGTGGAGCAGGAGCTCGGCGTGCTCGGATCGGTCGATCACGCCGGTGATCGAGCTGAGCGCCGCCGACTGCGCGGCGTTGAGCGCCGGCCTGCTCGACCGGGCGCCCACGTCGACGATCGC
>DASQCL010000289.1:0-7722 GCA_035634715.1 Solirubrobacterales bacterium | reverse complement strand
CGCCGTGGACGTCGACGCCCGCAAGGCCGCCGAGGGAGCCGAGTGGCTGCAGAAGATCGAGGACGAGAACGCGGACGAGCTCACGCCCGAGCGCATCGCCCAGATGGAGGCGGAGGCGGCAAAGGAGAAGGGCCTCGACGTGACGGCGGAGCCCTTCCTCAAGCCGGTCGGCGGGAATGGTGGGGCAAGTAGGGCAAGGCCCAAGCTGGACGAGGACGCCTCGCCGGTGACGGGCCGCCGCTTCACCCGCACTTGAGGGCGGGTCAAGTCAATCCATTCCCGGTTTCCGGGAATAGATTGCGTTGACGCGGCGGTCACCCCCTACCCAGCCTCTCCCTCGGTAGGCTCGCCCGCGCATGGCTCGCCTTTCCAGCTATTTCCTGCCCACCCTGCGGGACGATCCCGCTGACGCCGAGGCGCTCTCGAACAAGTTGATGGTGCGCGCGGGGCTCATCCGCCAGGTCGGCGCCGGGATGTGGACGTTCCTGCCAGCCGGCTACCGGGTGGTCAAGCGGGTCGAGGCGATCATCCGGGAGGAGATCGACGGCATCGGCGGGCAGGAGATGCTGATGCCGGTGCTCCAGCCGGCCGAGCTCTGGGAGCGCACCGGGCGATACGGCATCGAGGAGCTCTTCAAGCTCAGGGATCGGAAGAACGCGCCCCTGGTGCTGGCCATGACGCACGAGGAGGTCGTCACCTTCCACGTCGCGCGCGACATCCGCTCTTACCGCGAGCTGCCGAAGATCCTCTACCACGTGCAGACCAAGGAGCGCGACGAGGCGCGGCCGCGGGCGGGCGTGCTGCGAACCCGCGAGTTCACGATGAAGGACTCCTACTCGTTCGACCGCGACATGGAGGGCCTCGATCGCTCCTACGACCTTCACAAGGGCGCCTACGAGCGGATCTTCGACCGCTGCGGCCTCCGCACCTATTGCGTGGAGGCCGACGTCGGGATGATGGGCGGCTCGGGGGCGCACGAGTTCCTGGCGCCCTGCGAGGCCGGCGAGAACGAGGTCGCCCTGGCACCGGGGTACGCGGCGAACGTCGAGGTGGCGTCCGCAGAGCCCCAGTCGGTCAAGATGCCGCCGCCGCTCGATGAGCCCCGTGACGCCCCGACGCCGGGCATGACAACGGTGGAGGAGGTCTCCGGAGCCCTCGGCGTGCCCGCCGGTGCCCTGATCAAGGCGCTGCCGGTGGTGGTCGGCGAGGACCGTATGGTCATCGTGCTCGTCCGTGGAGACCACCGCCTGAACGAGATCAAGCTCCGAAACGCGCTCGGCGCCGACTTCCGGCCTGCGCACGCCGAGGAGATCGCCGAGCGCGTCGGACCGCCCGGGTTCATCGGGCCGGTGGGCACGGACCTGCCGGTCATCAAGGACGCCGCGATCGTCGGCGCCGGCTACGTCTGTGGCGCCAACAGGCCCGACACCCACCTGATCGGCGTCGAGCCCGGGCGCGACTTCCCGTACGAGGAGATGGACGTGCGGTCGGTCCAGGCGGGCGACCTCGCGCCCGGCGGCCATCCGATCGAGATCGAGTCGGCGATCGAGGTGGGCCAGATCTTCAAGCTGGGCGCGCGCTATTCGGAGCCGCTCGGCGCCAACTATCTGGACGAGGACGGCACCGAGCGGCCGATCATGATGGGCAGCTATGGGATCGGCCCGGCGCGGACGGTCGCGGCGGCGATCGAGCAGCGCGCCGACGAGCGGGGGATCGTGTGGCCGCCGCAGATCACCCCGTGGGACGTTCATCTCGTCGGCCTGGGGAAGGCCGGTGACGAGGTCACGGAGGCGGCGGATCGCCTCTATGAGGAGCTCGAGAGCGCAGGGCTCGCGGTGGTCTACGACGATCGCGAGGCGGGGGCCGGGGAGAAGCTCACCGATGCGGAGCTGCTCGGGTGTCCGCTGCGGCTCGTCGTGGGCAGGCGCGGGCTGGCTGACGAGGTCGTCGAGGCGCAGGTGCGCCACAGCGGTGCCGACGACCGGCTCGCTGTGGCCGAGGCGGCGAGCCGCGCCGCCGAGCTCCTCGACGGCTTGGAGTGACGCCGAGCACCAGCAAGCGCCGCCTCTTCGGCCTCGACCGTTCTGGCCCGAAGCCATCGGTGACGCGGCGCGGGCAACCGCTCCATCCGTTCACGATCCCGAACCTCGTCGGGTATATCCGCCTGGCGGGAATCCCGGTGTTCCTCTACCTCGCGCTCAGCTCCAGCGACGGCCGGACGGCTGCGTCGGCGATCCTCTACCTCGCGATCGCCGGGAGTGACTACCTCGACGGCTTCCTCGCCCGCGTCACCGGCCAGTACAGCCGGATGGGGGCGCTGCTGGACCCGCTGGTCGACCGGCTCACGGTGCTCGCCGGCGTCGTCGTCTGCTGGAAGTTCGAGCTGCTGCCGCGGTGGGCGCTCGCGATCCTGGCTGCGCGCGAGGTGGTGACGGTGATCGTGGCCCAGGTCGGGCTGCGCCGCGGGCTCGATCTCGAGATCAACTGGGTGGGGCGTTGGTCCGTGTGGCTGACCATGGGCGGGATCTTCCTCGCGCTAGTGACTGCCGCCTGGATCGCGCCGGCGATGTTCTTCGCGGGCCTGGTCGGCTCGCTTCTGGCGAGTGCCCTATACGTCCGGACGGGCCTCGCCGCCATGCGGCGGCAGGAGAAGTGAGCCCCGCCAGGCGTCGCGGAAATATTCCTGCATGGGCTCAACCTCAACTTGACCTTTGCCCAACGCGCCTATAATCGCCAGGCGGCCACACAACGAGAGGGAGCGCGCAATTGGAGGACACCTTTCCCGACGTCAGCTCCATGAGCGACAAGGAGCTCAAGGAGCTCATCGACCAGCTCACGGACGAGGAGCGCGAGGTCTCTTACCGGCGGCGATTGCTGCACGGCAAGATCGACATCTTGCGCGCTGAGCTGGTCAACCGCCTGCGCGCCAAGCGCGAGGCCGGCGACATGCTGATCTCCGGCGACGACGTCCAGCAGCTCACGGACATCCTCTCCGGCAGGGTGGTGCAGCCACAGGAGGAGGAGGCCTAGGTTGGCTCTGCATTGCCCGGAGTGCGGGTTCGTCAATCCGGAGGGGGCCAACTACTGCCAGAAGTGCGGGGCGTACCTCGGCGGCGTGGAGGGCGAGGACGCATCGACGATGGCCTACAAGGTCAGCGAGACCGGTGAGTACGAGCCGGTCGACGTCGAGGAGGAGGTCGACAAGGCCGGTGCTGCGTTCGTGATCCGCTCCGGTGGCGGCCGAGCGGGCGAGAGCTTCGCGGTCGACAGCGACCGCATGAGCATCGGTCGGACTCCGGATGCCGCCATGTTCCTCGACGACGTCACCGTCTCCCGCAACCACGCGCTGATCGTGCGCCGGCGCGACGGTCTCTACATCGACGACCTTGGCTCCCTGAACGGCACCTACGTCAACCGGCGGCGAATCGAGTCGCACCGCCTCGAGGACGGCGACGAGATCCAGATCGGCAAGTACAAACTCAGCTACCTGGAGCGCTGAGATGGCGATCGCGGCCGCAGAGGAGGGGACGAAGACCCGCAGGGACACCGAGAGGCGCGTGCCGGCCAACGACTCGCCGTCGCGCCCGCGCAAGGCGCTGACGATCGGCGCCGTCGCGAAGATCCTCGGGCAGGAGTTCGACGACATCTCGATCTCCAAGATCCGCTACCTCGAGGACCAGAAGCTTCTCGCGCCGCGCCGCACGGCCGGCGGCTACCGCCTGTACAGCCAGGCGGACGTCGAGCGGCTCCGCGCCATCCTGCGGATGCAGCGCGATGAGTTCCTCCCGCTTCGCGTCATCAGGCAGGAGCTTGCAAGCGGCGACTTCGGCGGGGCTCGGCGCGGAAGCGACGCCGCGGCCACCCGCCGCGCGGCGTCGGTGGACGCCTCGGTCTCGACCATGACGCAGGAGGAGATCCTGGACGAGGCGGGGGTGTCGGAGAGCCTGATCCGGGAACTTCAGGAGTTCGGCATCGTGCAGCCGGACCGTCGCGACGGGCGGATGGTCTACGACGAGACCGACCTCGAGATCGTGCGCGCGGCGGCCGAGCTCTCGCGCTTCGGCGTCGCCGGCAGGAATCTCCGCGTCTTCAGGAGCTCCGCCGACCGCGAGGCGGCACTGCTCCAGCAGATCGTGGGTCCGGCGCTTCGCTCGCGAAGCCAGGCCAGGCGCAAGGAGGCGATCGAGAACCTCGAAAGCCTCGCGGCGGTCTGCGGGCACCTCAAGCATCTGATGCTGGTGAGGGACCTCCGCCGCATCAAGGGCGATTAAGTGCTCCGCGCCGGAACCACCGGGGAGTACTAGCCGCTGCCGCGAGTCTCGCGAACACGCGTGATCGCAGCCCCCAGAGAGCGGGTCTGGGATCTCGTGTCGGATCCCCATCACCTGCCCCGGTGGTGGCCCCGCGCGATGCGGGTCGAGGACGTCACGCAGATGGGAAGCGGGAAACGCTCGCGGTGGACCACCGTGCTCGGGACCGAGCGCGGCAAGGGCGTGCGTGCCGACTACCGCTGCACCAGTGCGGCGCCCGGGGAGCGATACCTGTGGGAGCAGGACCTCGAGGGCACGCCCTTCGAGCGGATCCTGCGCTACTCGCGCCTGGAAATCCTCCTCGACGACGGAAAGGGGGGAACCTCGGTGAAGCTGGCGTCGAGCGAGCGGCTGCGCGGGCTCTCGCGGCTCGGCTCGCCGATGATGCGCATGGCGACCCGGAAGCGCCTCGACGAGGCCCTGGACGGGATCGAGAGGGCGGTGGGCGAATCGTGAGTCCGGGGTCCCCGCACAGACCCGGCCCCGGCGGAAGCGGAGCTCAGGGAGCCGGAGGCGACCGGTCGTCCGGCGGAGCCGGACGCGCGGGCGGCCATATGAAGTGGTGGGGTTGGGGCGACCCTGAGCGGCGCCTGGAGGTCGGGGCGGGCGCGATCGCCGCGCTGCGCTCGGAGGTGGGGGAGGCGCAGCCGGAAGACCACGTGTCCCTCGAGTCGGTTGCCATTCCCGCGCCGCTTCCGCTGCCGTCATCGATCGCCGAGGCGGTGGGCGAGGCGGCTGTGCTCGACAGCCACGAGCATCGCGTGCGGCGGGCGGCCGGCCGCGGCTATCCGGACCTGGTGCGCCTGCGCGCCGGACGCCTGAAGGATGCGCCAGATGCAGTCGTGCTGCCGGGCAGCGAGGACGAGCTTGCGCGCGTGCTGGAGATCTGCGGGCGGGAGGGCATCGGCGTGGTGCCGTTCGGCGGCGGCACGAGCGTGGTTGGGGGCGTGGAGCCGCTGCGGGGCGCCTTCGAACGCCTCATCACGCTGGATCTCGGGCGCCTGCAGGGCGTCGAGGTCGACCACACCTCGATGACCGCCACCCTCGGGCCGGGGCTCCGGGGACCCGAGGCGGAGGAGGCGCTTGCCGCGCAGGGCGTCACTCTGGGCCACTTTCCGCAGTCGTTCGAGTATGCGACGATCGGCGGGTTCGCGGCGGCCCGCTCTGCCGGGCAGGCCTCGAGCGGCTACGGGCGCTTCGACGAGCTCGTCACCTCGCTGCGGCTGACCGCGCCGGCGGGCACGCTCACGACGCTCAAGACCCCGCATACGGCCGCCGGGCCCTCGCTGCGCGAGCTCGCCCTGGGCTCGGAGGGTGCGCTCGGGGTGATCACGCAGGTCACGGCGAGAGTGCGCCCTGTGCCCGAGCGGCGCCGCTACGACGCGTGGATGGCGGCCGATTTCGCATCGGGAGCCGACATCGTGCGCACTCTGGCGCAGTCGCGGAGCCTTCCTGATGTGATCCGGGTCTCCGACGAGGCCGAGACGCGCACCTCGCTCGCCATGTCGGGGACCGGGGGAGGCAAGCGCGCGCTCCTGGGCGGCTACCTGCGGCTGAGGCGGCGCGACCACGGGTCGATCGTGATCTGCGGCTGGGAGGGCGAGGGCGAGGCCGTGGAGCGGCGCCGGTCGATCGGGACTCGGATCCTCCGCTCCGGCGGCGCGGCCGCACTCGGCAGCGCACCCGGCAGGGCCTGGGAGCGCGGCCGTTACGACGGCCCCTACCTGCGCGACGCGCTCATGGACCTCGGCTACCTGGCGGAGACACTCGAAACGTCGCACGAATGGGGCGAGCTGCAGCACCTTCACGACGAGGTTCGGGCCGCGATCGGATCCGCGCTCGCGGCCCAGGGCACCCACGGGCTGGTCATGTGTCACCTCTCGCACGCGTACCCGGACGGGGCGTCTCTCTACTTCACCTTCATCGCCCCCCGCCGACCGGCCGCGGAGCTCGAGCAATGGGGCGCCGCGAAGACGGCCGCATCGGAGGCGATCGTCGAGGCTGGCGGAACCATCACCCACCACCACGGAGTCGGCCGCGACCACGTCCCCTACATGGGAGCGGAGATCGGCGAGCTCGGCATCGATGCCCTGCGCGCGGTCAAGGAGCGCCTGGACCCGGCTGGGATCATGAACCCGGGCAAGCTGCTGCCGTAAGGCGGCCAGCGGCATTTGGGTTCGCCGGCCCCCGGCTTATTGGAGGCGTCGCCGAATCCAAAAACACCCATCGAGGGAGGTCGAGATGGCCGACACCGGCGTAAGCAGTGAACCGACGAGCGAAGTGCAGCGCGCACTGGGCGTGGACATGAACCTCGAGGTCGTGGCCTTGCCGGTCGCCGACGTCGATCGGGCAAAGGCCTTCTACGAGAGCATCGGGTGGAGGCTGGACATCGACCTGGTGATCAGCGACGAGATTCGAACGGTGCAGTTCACCCCGCCTCACTCGGCGTGCTCGATCCAGTTTGGCAAGGGCCGCACGACGGCCGCGCCGGGATCCGCTCAGGGGATGATCCTCGTGGTTGAGGACATCGACGCCGCCCGGGCCGACCTGATCGGCCGCGGCGTCGACGTCGGCGAGGTGCAGGAGGCAAAGCCCCCGGGCTTCGACTCGCCGGGGCGCTCGTACTTCGCGCGGGCGTCGTTCAGCGACCCGGACGGCAACAGCTGGGAGCTCCAGGAGATCACCGAGCGGCTCCCCGGCCGGACGTGGGAGGACTGAGATGGACATCGCCTCACTGGCTGACCTACTGCACGAGACCTCCGGGCGCCATGGCTCATTCGAGGCGGTCGCCCCACCGCACGATTGGTGGGACTGGTACGCCGCCTACATGGTCGCTCGTCAGGGCGGGAGCACTCCGGACGAGGCATCCGAGGCCGCCAATCGCTACATGGCGGAGGTGAAGAACATCGTCGTGCCGGCCGAGTGAGCCCCAGCCCGCCTAGCGGCAGGGCGTCCAGGGCTTCGCGTTCAGGGAGAAGTTCTTCGCCTTCTTGATCGAGCTGATGCCGAGGCGGTTGGCGTCGCTGCAGAAGCTGGACGGCGGGATGCGGTACTCGACCTGGAAGACCGGCTTGCCGTCGCGCAGGAACGCCTTGTACCCAGGCGAGGGGTTGTTGGTGCACTCGTGGTACTGGAAGCACTGCTCGTTGATCGCGAAGTCGAACTTCGGCTCGAGCCTGGGCACCTGGCCGAGGTCGTTCTTGAGCCCGACCGATAGCCCGTTCGAGTGAGCCATCTTCGCGAGCGCCGTGTTGAAGATCAGCTGCGTATGGGCGCTCACGTGCCACCCGGTGACGCGCGTCGGCTGCGCGTACGTCTCGACGTTGTCGAACTCGACCGCGTCGAAGCCGGCGTTGGCGCACTTGCGGGTGCGGGCGGCGAGCTGGCGCAGGATGAAGTCGCGCTGGCCCCG
>DASQCL010000288.1:0-8502 GCA_035634715.1 Solirubrobacterales bacterium | reverse complement strand
GTGGATGGTGCCCACCCTAGGCACGCTCGCTGCGGGCATGGATCGCACCGACAGCCTCTGGTACCACCTCCCGCTCGCGGCGAAGTTCGTTCAGACGGGCTACCTAGGGCACATCTACTTCTTCGACCCGATCTTCCTCGCCTCGTTCTACCCGGCGAACTCCGAGGTGATCCACGCCGTCCCGATGTTGTTCTTCGACCGGGACATCGTCTCGGTGGTCATCAACCTCGGCTGGCTCGCGGTGGCGCTCCTGTCCGCCTACTGCATCGGGCGCCCGTACGGCCTCGGCCCGCAGGCGCTCATCGGCTCGTCGATCGCGCTGGGCTCGCAGTCGCTGGTGGAGTTCCAGGCCGGCGAGGCGCTCAACGACATCACCGGCGTCGCCTTCGTGCTCGCGGCGGTGGCGCTGCTGATCAACGGCTATGCCGCCGGGGCCGCGGGCGGAGATTCGACCACCGGTCGCCGCATCGCGCCCGCGGCGCTGGCGGTCGCCGGGATCGCGGCCGGGTTTGCGGCCGGCGTCAAGCTCTCATTCCTCGCCCCCGTCGCGGCGCTGACGGTCGCGGTGATCGTGATCGCTCCGCGGACGACGCGGCTGCGGGCGACGCTCGTCTTCGGGATCCCGATGCTCGCCGCGGGCGGGTACTGGTACCTGCGCAACCTGATCGCGGTCGGCAACCCGATCCCCTACATCGGCTCGGTTGGGCCGATCTCGCTGCCGGCGCCGGTGCGGGACTTCCAGCTGCGCCCCGACTTCGCGGTCGTCCACTACTGGAACGACACGAGCGTGTGGACGAACTGGTTCGCGCCAGGGCTCCACGAGTCGTTCGGCACCCTGTGGCCGGCGACGCTCCTCGGGATGCTCGGAGTTGCGGTGTACGCGATCTGGCGGGGTGGCGAGGCGATCCTCCGCGCGCTCGGTGCGTTCGTGATCGTCACCGCGGTCGCGTACGTCTTCACGCCGCTCACCGCCGCCGGCGAACAGGGGGCGCCCATCGCCTTCACCTGGAACGTCCGCTACCTCGCGCCGGCGATCGCCGTCGGCCTGGCGATACTCCCGTGCCTGCCCGCCGCCCGTGCGACCGCGCGCCGCCGGGCGGTGGTCCTCGCCGCGCTGAGCATCGTCCTCGCCTTCACCGTCGGCTCGCTGGTCCAGTGGAACCAGGGGCACGTCAAGGGGGCCGTCGCCGCCGGGGTGCTCGTGGTGCTCGGGGCGGGCGCGATCGCCCTCGCCCACCGGCGCGGCTGGATTGCTTCATCGCGAGCCTGGATGCGTGTGGCACTGGCCGTGTGCGCGGCCGGCGTGGTCATCGCCGGCGGGTATGTGGCCGAGCGGCACTACCTCGAGAACCGCTTCGAGGACGCCGGGCAGAGCCAGGACCTCACGTCCGCCCTGCGCTGGGCGAACGACATCCGGGACGCGCGGATCGCGATCGGGGGGATCCGCGGCGTCTTCACGCAGTTCCCGTTCTACGGCACCGACCTCTCCAACCAGGTCCAGTGGCTGGGTGAGCGCGGGCCCCACGACGCCTTCAACCGGATTCCCGACTGCCGCCGGTGGCGCGAGACCATCAACGCCGGCCACTACACGCACGTCGTGACGACGTTCGACCCGTTCCTCCCCGGAACCATGCGGAACTCGCCGGAGGGCCGCTGGACTCAGTCTGATCCCAACGCCCGCGTGGTGGTGAGCCAGGGCCCCGTCCGGGTGTTCCAGATCACCGGCCCGCTCAACCCCGCGGGGTGCAAGGGCCAGCGACCTTTGAGCCACAAGCAGCTGCATCGCGTGCCCGGACTCAACTCGAGCCTCAAGAGCAACAACTGAGGGATAGAGGGCAGGCTTAGGTAAGGGGCAATACGCTGCCGCGATGCTCGGCGTCTACGCCTCGGCAGCCGTGATCCTGCTCGCCTCCCTCGTGCTTGGCAGGGCCCTCCTGCACATCGTCGGGCTGAGCGTCCACACGTGGCTCGGAGGAGTTGTCGGGTTCGCCGTCCTGACCATCGCGTGCCCCCTGCTGATCCGCCTTCCGGGGCGCGGGATCACGGTCGCCGTCCTGCTGGGGCTGGCCATGATCGGCGGGATGCTCTACCTCTGGCGGGAGGACCGCGGGGGTCGGCTGCTCGCGCGGCGCGCTCCCACGGCGGAGCCGGCGGCCGGCGATGCGGCGGAGACGGGCCCGCCCGGCGAGGGCCATCCCCAGTCCACCTGGGCGCTCGGGGTCCTGGTCGCGCTGATCATCCTGGTCGCGGCGTCGCTGCCGTTCGCGTTCAACGAGCGCAACGGCGTCCTGGGCGAGGGCGTCTACACCAACGACCAGGCGGCGCAGCTCTACTGGACCGACTGGCTGCAGCACGGGCTCGGCCCCGAGCCCAACGCGGTGCGGTTCGGCTATCCGACCGGCCCCCAGTCGGTGGCGGCGACGGTCGCCGAGGCCACCAACACCAGCCTGCTCGACTCGTTCAACGGGCTGCTGCTCGCGATTCCGATCCTGACCGGGCTCACGGCCCTGGGGGTGATGGGGGCTCTGTCGCCCTCCAGGCGCGTGATCGCGGCATCGCTGACGGCGCTGCCCTTCCTGGCGGCCTCGTTCCTCGCGCAGAGCGCCTTCAAGGAAACGGCGATGGCGCTGCTCGTGCTCGCCTTCGCGGTGACCCTCCGGGACCTGGCGTTCCTCAACCGCAACCCCGACTATGGGGGCGGGGCGCACCCACGCCGCGCGCTGATCGTCGTCCTCATCCTGCTGACCGTCGCGAGCGTCTTCGTCTACAGCATCCCCGGGCTCGTCTGGTTCGCGCTCGCGCTGCCGATCTGGCTCGTGCTCGAGCTCTACACGGGCGGCCTGCGGATCGATCTCGACGGAGCGCGGACCACGATGAAACGACACCGCCGGGCGCTGATCGTCGGCGGTGTGCTCGTGCTCGCCGTCGCCGCTTTCTCGGCGTCGCAGCTCTCGGGCTTCGTCAGCAAGGTCGGCATGGTGCAGGCGTCGGCGGGCCGGCTCACCTCGCCCGTGTTCCCGGGCGAGGCGCTCGGGATCTGGCCCGAGGGCGACTTCCGGATCGTGCGGGGCGACGTCGCCGGCGCCTACCCGGCCGTCGCGCTCGGGCTGCTGGCGGCCGCGATCGCTGCGTTCGCCGCCTTCCGGCGCCGCGATTGGGGGCTCGTGGCCATGGGCGCCAGCACGGTGATCGTCTACATCGGCGCCCGCCTGTTCGCGTCGATCTACGTGGAGGCGAAGGCCCTGGCGGTGATGGCTCCCCTTGTGGCGATGGCGATCCTGGTCGCCCTCTTCTCGCCGAACTGGGTTCCCGACGGCGCCCGCGTGCCGCTGGCCGGCGGGGCACGCGACGGCCCGCCGAAGAAGGGGCGGCTGCCCGCGGCTCCGATGACCGTGGCCCGGTACGTGCTCGGCGGCGTCGTCGCCGTCGCGCTCGCGGCCTCGACCCTCCTGGCGCTGCGAGCGGCGCCGGTCGGCTTCGACCAGCGTGGGGCCGAGCTCGAGCACCTGTCGGGCCTGATCCCGAACCAGTCGGTTGTTTACCTCGGGGTCGATCGCTTCTCCGGCTACTGGCTCCGTGGAACGCTGATGAAGAGCCCCGGCGGTTACGTGCCCTCCGTGATCAAGGCACGGCCGAAGAAGACGTGGGACCAGGGGCTGCCCATGGACTTCGACACGCTGCCTCCGAACCGGCTCGACGATTTCAACTACGCGGTCACCACCCGGGCCGGCTACCAGAGCACGCGCCCGCCGAACTTCAAGCCGGTGGCGCGAACCCCCTCGTTCATCCTCTGGAAGCGCACCGGGCCGACGCCGCCGTACCAGATCATCGACAAGCGCGGCGCCCCCGGCCGCGTCCTCGTCTGCCCCAGCGGCCCGAGCCACGGCCTGGCGAGCCGCGGGGGGGATGCCGTCGTCGTGACCCGCCCGATCGCGCGGACCTGGGAGCAGTGGAAGCCGACCTGGCACTTCGACGCTCCCGGGACGGCCACCGTCCGCATGCGCCTGCCGCGCGGTCGCTGGAAGCTCTCGCTCTCCTACGACAGCCAGGTCCCGCTCGTGGTCTCGGGCGGCGACGGGGACTTCACCCTGCCCCCGTCGCTGGACGGGATGTATCTCTCCGAGCAGGGCCAGGGCTCCTTCTGGCGGGCCGGGACGGTGCGCTCGAACGGCGGGCCGGTGCAGATCAAGGTGACCGCCGAGGAGCCGAGCTCGTTCCAGAACTTCGTCGGGGTGCGCCGCCAGGTGTGGCTCGGATCGATCGCCGCGACGCGGGGAGCGCCGCAGACGGTGCCGCTGCACCAATCGTGCGCCCGGTACGTCGACCACTACATCGTTCACGGCCCGAGCCGGGCCAGGCGAGCGGCCAAGAAGACCTCTTCGGCAAGCTGAGCCGCTTAACTAAGGCCTGCCCCATGTCCGCGAACCAGCCACTTCAGCTGCCCACGCGCGAGCGGACCGACGACGGCCGGCCGGTTGCCAAGCCGCCGCCCGTGGTCTTCGTGGGCGGCACCGGCCGCAGCGGCACGCATGTGCTCGCCAAGCTCCTGGGCAAGCACGACAAGATGGCGCTCGTGCCCGTGGAGGTGCGCTTCCACGTCGAATCGGATGGCTTTCCCGGCCTCTTGTCGGGCAGCGTCTCGAAGGCCCAGTTTCTTCGCCGGCTGCGCGGCTTCTGGTGGAAGGGCTTCCAGACCCGTCGCATGCGCGGCCTTTACCGCTTCGTCCCGGAGGAGCGGTTCGAAGCGGCCGTCGCGACGTTCGAGGCCGGCTTCGACGAGGACCCCGAGGCGGCGTGCAGCCGCCTCTTCTACGACCTGCTCGCCGTGCGGCAGGAGCGGGCCGGCGCCGATGGCCTGATCGAGCAGAGCTGCGACACGGTCGCACAGGGCGAAACGCTCGCGAAGCTCTTCCCCGAGGCCAGGTTCATCCACGCCGTGCGCGACGGCCGCGACGCCTCGGCCTCGCGGGTTGGCCAGACGCGCGGGCTCGTCTACCCGCGGACCCGGCGCCAGGGCCTCGATTGGTGGGAGCAGCGCATTCGTGCCATCGACTCGGGCGCCCAGGGCATCCCGCGCGACCGGCTGCTCACCGTGAGCCTTGACGAGCTGCTCCTGCTCGGCCGCCATCGCGGGCTGCGCCCACTCTGCCGCTTTATGCAGATCTACCCTCAGCGCAAGATGAAGCGATTCTTCCTGCGCAGCATGACCCCCGAGCTCGCTCATTCGGACCGCTGGCGCGCAGGTCTCAGCGACCGGCGCGCCGCCGAGCTCCAGCGAGCCTACGAGGAGATCGTCGCCGGGTTCGAGGCTGACGGGATCGCTTGCGCCCCACTGCTTCGCCGCACTCTCGAGCGCCCCCAGGGCGCGAGCCCGGACGACGACGAGATCACGGCGTTCCTGGCGGGCGACGGGAGCCCGCTGCAGGTGCCCACGTGAGCGACGCCCCTGAGCTCGTCTTCGTAGGTGGGACCGGGCGCAGCGGCACGACTGTGACGGCTGAGCTCCTGGGCCGGCACTCGCACTTTGCCGACGTGCCGATCGAGTGCCGGTTCCACTGCAACCCGAACGGGCTCGCCGACGTAGTCAGCGGGCGGGCCACCCCCGAGCAGTTCGTGCGCAAGCTCAGGACCTATTGGTGGCATCGCGTGAGGACCGGCTCCCGGGTCATCGTCCCCGCAGGCGTTGCCGGCCGCGCGCGGTTGGGCGCTCATCGGGTGGGGCAGCGCCTAGGGCTCGGGCACGAGGAGTCGCGCGTGCGCGGACTGCATCAGATCATCGACCGCGATCGCTTCGACGCAGCGGTCGCGAGGTTCGAACAGACGCACGGCGACGACCTCCTCGAGGCCTCGCGCCGCCTCTTCTACGACCTGCTCGAGCCGGTGCGAGCGCGCTCCGGAAAGCCGGCGCTGGTGGAGATGAGCACCTTTACGATCGCCGCCGCCCCGGAGCTGGCGCGGATCTTCCCCGAGGCACGGTTCGTCCACAGCGTCCGCGACGGGCGCGACTCGGGCGCCTCCAAGACGATCCTCCGTGAGAAGGAGCATCACCCGACCGACGCGATCTCGGGAATCGACTTCTGGGCGGACCGGCTCCGCCGGGCGGACCTCGGCGTGAAGGGACTGCCGGAGGCCGATGTGGAGCGCCTTCACCTCATCAGCTTGGACGAGATCGTGTCGTCGAACCGGGACGGCGGCTACGGCGGGCTGCTGGAGTTCCTGGGGGTCGCCGACGAGCCCGCGATGCGGGAGTTCTTCGACACCTCGATGACCGCCGAGGCCGCGAACCAGGGCCGCTGGCGAGAGGGCCTGGAAGCAGAGGAGCAACGGGAGGTGACCGCGCACTACGAGGCGACGCTGGCGAGGCTGGAGCTCGAGGACTACCACTGCTTCCCGCTCCTGCGTCGCACGTTCGAGCTCACGCTCGCCCCCAGCGCGTGATCTTGGCGGACCCGGGGGCGATCATCTTCGTCGGGGGGACCCCGTACGCCGGCGCCGATGCGGTGGCGGAACTGCTCGGAGACCGCCCGGACACCGCGATGGTGCCGGCCGCCCTTCGCTTCCACAGCGAGCCCCGCGGCATCCCGGCGCTCCTGAGCGGCCGCATCGGCTTCGACGACTTTCTCGCCGAGGTCAGCGCCGGCGAACTCGCCGAGCAAGCGGGGCAGGAACGGCTGGACGGCGCGATCGCCACCTTCCGCGCCTCGTACGACGACGACCCGATCGATTCGAGCCGCGCCCTGTTCTGGACGCTGCTCTCGGCGGCCGCTGAAGGCGAGCCCGGCCAGACCCTCGTGGACGCGAGCCCGGGAAACCTGATGGAGGCTCACACGCTCGCGCGCCTGATCCCCGAGTCCCGGTTCGTCCACGTGGTCCGCGACGGCCGCGACGTCGCAACCGCGGCGGCCGAGGCCAAAGCTGCCCCACCCCGCCTCGCCGCGGCGCTCGAGTGGTGGGCCGACCAGCTGCGGGACGTCGAGCGGGGAATCAGGGGGGAGGAGGACGGCGCCCGTTACGCGATCCCGGATGCGCGGTTGATCACGGTCGTCCTGGACGAGCTGGCGTCCGACGACGGCGAGGCCGCGTACCAAAGTTTGCTCGACGGTCTCCGCCTGGACGGCGGGCGGTCGACCGGATCGAGTGGCCAGGCGCCGCTCAACCCTGAGACGATCGGACGTGGGCGCTGGCGCAGGTACGCACGGGGTCCGGGGTCCTGGCTGTTCTCCCGGCGGTATGCGAGAGCCCTGAGCGAGCTCGCCGACGAGGGAAATCACGCGGCGCGCCCCCTCCAGCACTCCTACGAGAGGCTGGGCTGATGGCGGGCCCGCGGATCATGTTCGTGTCGTCGAACGGCACTGGCCTCGGCCACCTGACGCGGTCGATGGCGATCGCGAGACGACTCGATCGCGACACCGAGTCGCTGTTCGTGACGCTGTCGCGGGCCGCTCCGGTGGTCCGCGAGATGGGCTTCCCGGTCGAGTACATGGCGTCCCACGGCAGCCCCACCGCGGGCAGCGACCTCCGCTGGTCGCGGCGTATGACAGCTCGCCTCCGCGCCGCGATCTTGGAGGCCGACCCGAACCTCCTCGTCTTCGACGGGATCCTGCCGTACGACCCGCTGCTCGCCACGATGAAGCGGGTGCCGGCGACCGTCTGGTGCCGGCGCGGGCTGTGGCAGCCCGGGGCGAGCACGGCTCCATTGACCCGGAGCGACCTCTTCGACGCGATCCTCGAGCCCGGGGACTTCGCGGCATCGGCCGACGCCGGCCCGACCAGCTCCCGCCGCGACGAGGCGCACGAGGTCCCGCCGATCGTGTTCCTCGACGACGCCGAGCTCCTGCCGCGCGCCGACGCGGAGCGCGAGCTGGGCCTAGAGCCCGGGAAGCCGACGATCCTGGTGCAGCTCGGCCAAGGCCCGGAGGTAGCGGACGCGACCGCGCGCTGCCTGCGCACCCTCGCCCGCGCCGACGGCGTGCAGGTCGCAGCCGCGTCCTCAGCGATCTCCGGCCTGCTGGACGTCCCCGAGCGCGTCGTCCACCTGCGCTCGACCTATCCCATGAGCCGCTACTACGCGGCCTTCGACGGAGCCGTGTCGGCCGTCGGCTACAACGCCTTCCACGAGATGGTGCGGTTCGCCATCCCGGCGCTGTTCGTCCCGATGCGGCGCGAGACCGACGACCAGGGCGCGCGCGCCCGATATGCGGCGAGCGTGGGGGTGGCGCTGGCGGTGGATGGCCCTCAGGACGAACGCATCGAGGACCGCCTCGGCGAGCTCCTCGACGCTGACCGCCGCGGGGCAATGAGGGAGAGACTTGAGGAGCTGCGCCCGGACAATGGGGCCCGCGAGGCCGCCCGGTGGATCGAGGCACTCGCTGAACCGCCGAGAGAAGGATTGACCACGCATAGCGTGGGGAATCCACCTCTCGGCGATGGAACCCAGCGACGGTCCTCCCTACGTGCCCGCGCGGCTCGCGCCTGGGTATTCGTCCGCACGATCCCACGAAC
>DASQCL010000287.1:0-10149 GCA_035634715.1 Solirubrobacterales bacterium | reverse complement strand
AGATGAACTCGCCGCCGTAGGGGTAGGGCGGGCGGACCGTGGCCGTGATCGTCTTGCCGGTGAGGATCATCATGTTCCCCACCTGCTCGAACAGGCTCTTTGCGGGCAGGAAGGCTCTATCGGCTACGGATCGGACCATCTCTCCTCAGTGTCCGCGCGCGCTCAACGGAACGACAAGTAAATGTAATCCATGCAGAGCACGGCCGCCACCCTTAATCATTTCTGGCCAGGTGGCCAGGATTTTGCGCGGCGGGGAAGCGGCAAATCAAGCGCCTACCAGGTGGTATGTTCCCCGCGCCTTGGGGGAGAGTGCAAGAAACGCCTGCAGGCGGCGACTCCGGGGTCCGGAAGCGAGGATCGCAATTGGGTTCGCGGTGCTCGCCCTCGGCGCCGGTATCGGCGTGACGGGCTGCGGCAGCGGCCAGAGCCAGGGCGCAACCGAGCCCACCGGAAACTTCCCGGTGCAGGTCACCACGGCGAAGTTCCCGAACCACCAGAAGCTCGCCGAGTCGAGCTATCTCGTGCTCGCCATCAAGAACGCGGGGAGCCAGACGATTCCCGACCTCGCCGTGACGATCAACACCCAGGCCAAGGGGACCCCGAACCTGAAGTCGCCGGCGACCTCGACCGGCTCAGGGCAGGGCTCCTTCAACATCCGCGTCGACGAGCCGAACCTGGCGAGCCACTTCCGCCCGGTCTGGGTGCTCGAGGAGCATTACCCGAAGCTCATCACGGACAAGTTCCCGCTCAGCAAGATCGAAGAGGCGCCAACGGCGGGCGCCGAGGCCGCGCAGACCGACACCTTCCAGTTCGGCTCGGTTCCGTCGGGCGACTCCAAGGACATCGCCTGGCGCGTCACACCCGTCCGCGCCGGGACCTACACGGTCCACTACCAGATCGCGGCGGGGCTGACCGGCAAGGCGAAGGCGGTGACGCCCGACGGCAGCCCGGTGAACGGCGAGTTCGTTTCCACGATCTCGGCCAAGCCCCCGAACAGCTGCGTGACCGGCAGCGGCAAGGTCGTCAATTGCCGGCCGGGGGAGTGACGGCCGTCTGAAGCTTGCGGCCGGCCTGCTGGCCGCCACCGTCGCGCTCGCCGGGTGCGGCGGATCCTCCTCCTCCACCGGAACGACGCCACCGGCTCCGCCACCCGTCACACAGACCCATCCGGGCAAGCCGCCCGTCGGCGACGGCGTGGGCGGCGTGCGACTCCAGAAGCTCGGCGACTTCGAGCAGCCGCTCTATGTGACGCAGGCTCCGGGCGACCGCAGCGACCTGTTCGTCGTCGAGCAGACCGGCCGGGTCGAGGTCATCACGCCGAAGGGAACCGGCTCCACCCCGTTCCTCGACTTGCACGACCAGGTGTCGTGCTGTGGCGAGCAGGGCCTGCTGTCGATCGCCTTCGCCCCCGACTATGAGCGCTCGGGGCTCGTCTACGCCGACTACACCGACCGCGCCGGCGACACGCGGGTGGTGGAGTACCGGCGCTCGAGCACGGACCCGCTCACCGTGGATCCATCCAGTAGCCGGGTGGTCCTGCGGGTCCCGCAGCCCTTCCCCAACCACAACGGGGGCCTGCTCATGTTCGGCCCCGACGGGCTGCTGTACATCGGCCTCGGCGACGGAGGGTCCGAGGGCGACCCCGATCGGAATGGTCAGGACCTGGGGACGCTGCTGGGCAAGATCCTGCGCATCGATCCGCGGCCGCAGGGTGGGAAGCCGTACTCCATCCCGGCCTCGAACCCGTTCACAGACCAGGCGGGCGCCCGGCCCGAGATCTACTCCTACGGCCTCCGGAACCCCTGGCGGTTCTCGTTCGACCGCTTGACCGGCGACCTCGCGATCGGTGACGTCGGCCAGAACCGGTTCGAGGAGATCGACCTGGTGCGCCGCGGCCAGGGCAGCGGCGCCAACTTCGGCTGGTCGGCCTTCGAGGGATTCGCGCGCTTCAACAAGGACCAGTCGGCACCGAACGCGGTGCCTCCCGTGCTCGCCTACAACCACGATCAGGGCTGCTCCGTGACCGGCGGGTACGTCGTGCGCGACCCGTCGCTCGAGTCTCTGTACGGCCGCTACCTGTACGGCGACTACTGCTCCGGCCAGCTCCGGAGCTTCCCGGCGGTGCCCGGGAAGCGGGCGACGGACGACCGCCCCCTGGGCCTGGAGATCCCGTCCCTGACCTCGTTCGGGGAGGACGACGCCGGCCGCATCTACGCGACGTCGCAGAACGGCCCCGTGTATCGCCTCGACCCGGCCGGCTGAAGCTGAACCCAGCCGCAAACGCGTCAGTACTCTGAGGTGGAGTGGCGGGAGTGAGCGGGCATCCTCGGCGGTGGTCCCTGGTCGCGGGCGCGCTCGCGGCCGTGCTTGCGGGCGCACTTGCCCTCCTCGGCGATCGGGCATCCGGCGGCTCGCCGACGCTCAGCCTGCGGTCGAAGGGCACGTTCAGCTCGCCGATCTATGTGACCTATGCGCCCGGCGCGGGAGGGTTCCTCTACGTCGTCGAGCAGGGCGGCACGATCCGCGTCATCGACCACGGCACGGTGAAGCGGCAGCCGTTTCTGAACATCCAAAACCGGGTTCTGTCGGGCGGCGAGCAGGGCCTCCTCTCGATGGCCTTCGATCCCAGATACCGGTCGAATCACCTGTTCTACGCGGCATACACGAAGGCAGACGGGGCCTTGGAGGTGGACGAGTTCCATGCGGCCTCGAACACCCGGGGGAACAAGAATTCGCGCCGGCGGGTAATCGTCGTCCCGCATCCCGATGCGGGCAACCACAACGGCGGACAGCTTCAGTTCGGTCCTGACGGCGACCTCTACATCTCGACCGGCGACGGCGGGGGCGGAGACGACCAGTTCGACAACGCGCGCCACCTGAACGTCCTGAACGGAAAGCTCCTGCGGATCGATCCCCACAAGCATGGAGCCTCGCCGTACACGGTTCCCCGGCACAACCCTTACGTCGGCAAGCCGGGCCGTGACGAGATCTTCTCCTACGGACTGCGCAATCCCTGGCGCTTCTCGTTCGACTCAGCGAACGGGAAACTCGCGATCGGCGACGTTGGGCAGAGCGCCTGGGAGGAGATCGACTACGTGACCCGCGGTCGCGCAAAGGGGTCGTACTTCGGCTGGCCCACCTGGGAGGGCCGTGCCGTCCACGACTCCAGCCGCCAGGATCCCAACCCGAACCACCGGCCGCCGATCTTCCCGATCGAGGTCAAGAGCCACGGCGGCGACGGCTATTGCGCGATCATCGGCGGCTTCGTCGTACACAACCCGGACCTGAGCCTGTTGAACGGTCGCTACGTCTACAGCGACAACTGCAACGGCGACATCCGCAGCCTCAAGCCCACCACGCCGCGGGCCAAGGGCGACACCAACACGGGCCTCTCGGTCTCGCGTCCGAGCTCCTTCGGCGTCGGCCCCGGAGGCCGGCTGTACGTCGCCTCCCTCGGCGACGGCCACGTCTATAAGGTGGTGCAGCACCCCTGATGCGGGCCGCCGTCGCCGTCGCCGCGGCTCTCCTCGCGGGTGCGGCCTTCCTCCTCGTCGGCGCCAGCAGCTCCGGCCAGGCGGTGCCGAATCAGGCCGCCAAGGGCATCGCCAAGCACCGCATCGGGACCTTCGACGCGCCCATGTATCTGACCCATGCGCCCGGCGCGCCGAACTTCCTCTACGTCGTCGAGCGGGCGGGCCGGATCGAGGTGATGAAGAACGGCCACCAGATGAAGGGGTCGTTCCTCGACATCCACGGCGGGGTGACCACCGACGGTGAGCGCGGCCTGCTGTCGATGGCGTTCGACCCCCACTACGCGCACAACAAGCTCTTCTACGTCTACTACACGAACTCCGACGGGAACATCGAGGTGGACCGGTTCCACGCCAGGTCCAACTCCCGGGCCCAGGCCGCGTCCCGCCAGCCGGTGATCGTGATCCCGCACCCGACCTTCGCCAACCACAACGGCGGCACGCTCGCGTTCGGCCCTGGGGGCGACCTCTACCTGGCGACTGGGGACGGCGGCTTCGGCGGCGACCCGCACGAGAACGCGCAGAACCGCCACGTCCTGCTCGGCAAGCTGCTGCGGATCGACCCCCACGCTCATGGCAAGCAGCCGTACAGCGTCCCGAAGAGCAATCCCTACGTCGGCAAGCCCGGCCGCGACGAGATCTACGCGCTCGGCCTGCGAAACCCGTTCCGGTTCTCCTTCGACACGGGGCGCATCCTGATCGGCGACGTCGGCCAGGACAGCTGGGAGGAGGTTGACTTCGAGGGCCGCAAGGCGCTTCGCGGCTCGAACTTCGGCTGGGACCACTTCGAGGGGCGGCACCGGCTCCACTTCCCCGGCGACAACGATGCCCCGCGGCCCAAGCACCGCTACCGCCCCCCGATCCTCGAGTACGCGCACGACAAGTCGAACTGCGGGGGCGCCGCTTGCGCGGTCACTGGCGGCGTGGTGGTCCGCGATCACACGCTCGGCGCCCTGCGCGGGCGCTACATCTACGCGGACTTCTACAAGGGCGACGTCCGCAGCCTGGCCCCGCACCACCCCCGTGCGCGGCACGACCACGCGATCGGCCTCCACATCGACAACCCGAGCTCGTTCAGCGTCGGCGCCAACCACCACGTCTACGTGACCTCCCTCAACGGCCCGGTCTACCGGCTGATTCGCCGGTAGCGAGCCGGAGGGGTAGAGTCCCACGGGCATGGAGCGCGCCACCGCGACCCGCAGCGCCCCGCCGGCTCACGGCAACGGAGCCTCCGCCGACGCCCCGGTCATCGACGTCGACAACCCGGCCGACGGCTCCCTCGTTCGCCAGGTTCCCGTCGACCCGCCCGAGCGCGTGGCCGAGGTCTTCGCCCGCGTCCGCGCCGCGCAGCCCGAGTGGGAGGCGATCGGAGTCGCCGGACGCCGTCGCTGGCTCGAGCGCCTTCGCGACTGGCTGATCGCCAACGAGGCCCGCCTGGCCGACGTGATGCAGGAGGAGACCGGAAAGGTCCGCGCCGAGGCCGAGCAGGAGGGTCCGTTCATCTGCGGGACGATCAACTACTACTGCGAGAACGCGACTGAGTTCCTCGCCGAGGAATCCCCCACCCCGCACATCCTGCCGCTGAAGGTGAAGCGGCTGCGGATCGTCTATCGCCCCTTTGGCGTGGTGGGCATCATCAGTCCCTGGAACTTCCCCGTGATCCTCGCGTACGACGACGCGATCCCGGCCCTCCTTGCCGGCAACGCCGTGGTGATCAAGCCGTCCGAGTTCACGCCGCTGTCGGTCATGGAGATCGCCCGGGCGTGGAAGGAGGAGATCGGCGGCCCTGACGTGCTCGACGTCGTGAACGGCGTCGGCGAGACGGGCGGCGCCTTGGTGGACGAGGCCGACTACGTCCAGTTCACGGGCTCCGATCGCACCGGGAAGGTCGTCATGAAGCGGGCGGCCGACACCCTCACCCCGGTGAGCCTCGAGCTCGGCGGCAAGGACCCGCTAATCGTCCTCCGGGACGCCGACATCGAGCGCGCTGTCAACGCGACGGCGACCGGCGCGCTCGCCAACTCCGGCCAGATCTGCATGTCGATCGAGCGCGTCTACGTCGAGGAGCCGATCTACGACGAGTTCGTCGGCAAGCTCACCGAGCAGGTCCGGACGTTGCGCCAGGGAGAGGACGGCCGCTCCTATGACCACGACATCGGCGCGATGACCAGCCCCGCGCAGACCGACATCGTCGCCGACCACGTCGAGGACGCGCGCAAGAAGGGCGCCCGCGTGCTCACCGGCGGCAACCGCAAGGACGGGCCGGGCGATTGGTACGAGCCCACGGTGCTCGCGGACGTCGATCACTCGATGAAGGTGATGACCGACGAGACCTTCGGGCCCGTCATCCCCGTGATGAAGGTCAGCGACGCCGATGAGGCGGTGCGCATGGCGAACGACTCCCGCTACGGGCTCTCGGCATCGGTCTTCGCCGGGACGACCGACCAGGGCGAGGCGATCGCTCGCCGGATCGAGGCCGGCGCGGTGAACGTCAACGACGTCCTCACCACCTACTTTGCGATGGGAGTCCCGATGGGCGGCTGGAAGGACTCGGGCATCGGGTTCCGCCACTCCTCGTACGGGATCAAGAAGTTCGTCCACCCGGAGTCCCTCGTGATCCCTCGCATCAAGCAGGGCAAGCGGGATCCGCTGTGGTTCCCCTACACGTCGGTGCGCCGCAAGTTCGTCAACCGCACCACCCGCTTCATGAACGCGCGCGGCATCCGCAACCGCCTCGGTCTCTAGCTTCCGCCTCTAACGCGTCGGCGCCGCGATAGCCAAGCGCGGGTTCAGACCCGGTTCGGGAGTAGCCTCGCGGCTGGATGGACGAGGCGCTCGAGACCCGGATCCGGGAGCTCGCGGAGCAGCTGTGGCGCGTCGAGCCGTCGTCGTGGCGACGGCCGGCCGTCGCGCTGGGGCGGCGGCAGCTCGGCAGCCTCGACGGGCGGCCGGCGCTGCGCTCGGCGATGTTCAGGTTCGTGGACGCGGCTCCCGCCTGTCGCGGGCCGCTCGACCGTGGCGCCCACCTCCGCGCGTTCGTGCGCGAGGTCGACGGCGAGCCGATCCCCCCGACCCTGCGACCGTTGCGGTCCCGTGTCGCGCCGCAACCGCTCCTCGCCGCCTACGGCCTCGCGAGCGGGCCGGCGACCGCGCTGCTGGCCCGGCAGTTCATCGCGGGGCGGGACGTCAGGTCCGCGACCCGCAACCTGAGGGCGATGTGGCGCCAAGGGCAGGCCTTCGCGCTCGACCTGTTGGGGGAGTCGACGGTCTCCGAGGCGGAGGCCGAGGCCTACTTCGAGCGCTGTGCCGAGACGCTGCGGGTGCTGAGCGAGGTGACGAGCGAGTGGCCCGAACAGCCCCTGCTCGACGCCGACCTCCACGGGAGGCTCCCGCGCGCCAACCTCTCGATCAAGCTCACGGCGCTCACTCCGCTCCTGCGCCCGCTCGCCCCGGAGGTCGGCGCGGCCGACGCGGCGCGTCGCCTCACGCCCCTCCTGCGGCTGGCGCGAGAGCTCGGGGCCCACGTCCACCTGGACATGGAGGACTTCGACAGCCGCGAGACGCTCCTCCTGGCCTTCGAGGAGGTGCTCTCGAGCGAGGAGTTCCGCTCAGCGCCGTCGGTCGGGGTCGTGCTGCAGGCGTACCTGCGGGACGCCGACGAGACGCTCGACCGGATCCTGTCCTCACCGGCGATGACGGGCCGCGAGGTACCGCCGACCATCAGGCTCGTAAAGGGCGCCTACTGGGACCACGAGAGCGTGATCGCAGGCCAGCGCGGTTGGGAGGCGCCCGTGTGGAGCCAGAAGCGCGAGTCGGACGCCTGCTTCGAGCGCCTCACCCGCCGGCTCGTGGACGCCCGCGACTCGGTTCGCCCGGCGATCGCCACGCACAACCTCCGATCGCTGGCCCACGCGATCGCCTACCACGAGCAGCGCGGCGGCACGCCCGCCGAGCTCGAGCTCCAGGTGCTGCGCGGCCTCGGCGACGAGCTCGCCGAGGGCGTTGCCAGGCTTGGATACCGGGTTCGCATCTACACGCCCATCGGCGACCTCGTCGCGGGGATGGCGTATCTCGTCCGGCGGCTTCTGGAGAACTCCTCGAACGAGGGCTTCCTGCTGCGCCAGCGCCACCAGTCGCTGGATGAGCTGCTCGAGGCGCCCGCGTGACCGGCTTCCGAAACCACCCGATGCTCGAGCTGCGCAGGCCCGAGGTCCGCCACGATCTGACCGCCGCCCTGGCGGCTCTGGACCGCGAGCTGCCCTTGCAGCCGGAGACTCTCGTTGGTGGAGAGGGCCGGCGAGGAGAGGGCGAGACCTCGACCGATCCCTGCGCGCCGGAGCGGGTGATCGCTCGCCTGGGTTGGGCCGGAGTCGATGCCGCGGAGCGCGCCCTCGACCTCGCGCTCGCCTCCGGCTGGCCGGTGCGCGAGCCCGATGACCGGGCGGGCGTGCTCGAGCGCGCCGCCGATCTCCTCGACGAGCGTCGCCACCGCATGACCGCGCTGGTGGTCCGCGAGGTCGGCAAGCCCTGGGAGGACGCTGACGCCGAGGTCTGCGAGGCGATCGACTTCCTGCGCTTCTACGCCCTGGGCGCGCGGGAGATGGCGGAGGAACTCGTCCAGGCGCCCGGAGAGCGCAACGAACTCCGCCTGCGGCCTCGCGGGCCCGCGGCGGTGATCAGCCCGTGGAACTTCCCGCTGTCGATCCCGTGCGGGATGGTGTCAGCCGCCCTCGTCATGGGCAGCCCGGTGCTGTTCAAGCCGGCGGAGCAGAGCCCGGCATGCGGCTGGGAGCTCGCGCGGCTGCTGCTCGAGGCGGGTGTGGACGCCGATGCGCTCGCCCTCCTCCCGGCCGCCGGCGATCTAGGTCGCTGGCTGGTCGCCGAGCCGCGGATCGCCACGATCGCCTTCACCGGATCGGTGGCCGTCGGCCTGGAGATCCAGCGGCGCGCCCACGAGGCGGAGGACCAGCGCCAGATCAAGCGGATCGTCGCGGAGCTGGGCGGCAAGAACTGCGTGCTCGTCGACTCCGACGTCGACCTCGACGAGGCAGTTCCCGCGGTGGCGCGCTCCGCGTACGGCTACGGCGGCCAGAAGTGCTCAGCGGCCTCGCGGGCGCTCGTCCACGAGGGGGTCGCCGACCGGTTCGCGGAGCGGCTGGCGGGCGCGGTCGAGCTCCTCCGCGTCGGCCCGGCCGAGGACTTCGCCACCGACGTCCCCGCGCTGATCGATCCGGACGCGGTCGCCAAGTTCGGCCGCTACGCCGACGCCTCCAAGGGCGCGGAGCTGGCTCGGGCGAAGCCGGCCGGCGGCCCTCAGTACGTCGCCCCGCTACTCGTCGACGGCGACCGCCTTCCGGCGGAAACACCGGTGCTTCGCGAGGAGATCTTCGGCCCGCTCCTGACCGTCGAGCGGGTGCGCGACCTCGACGAGGCCGCCGACCGGGTGCAGGATCTCCCGCAGGCACTGACCGCAGGCGTCTTCAGCCGCCAGCCGGACCGGATAGACGCGCTGATCGACCGCCTTCCCGCCGGCGTCGTCTACGTCGACCGAGCGATCACGGGGGCCATCGTCGGGCGCCAGCCGTTCGGCGGCAACCGCCTGTCAGGGACCGGCGCCCGAGCCGGCGGCCCGACGTATCTCCGGCACTTCGCGGACGAGCAGGTCGTCTCGACCAACGTCGTCCGGCACGGCGTCGTGCTCTAGACCACCCCAGCCTCGGCGAGCTCGCCCTGGAGGCGATCCGCCTGCTGGCGGTACCAGTCGGCGACCGTGCGCAACCACTCGACCTCGGCTCTGGTCCGAACCGTGACGTAGCCCGCGTACTCGTCGCCCGCGAGCGCAATCGCGTCGGACACCGACATCCTCGAGCGCCGCCGGCCGAGGCGTCGCCACTCGGAACGATCTCTGTCGGACGTCGCATCCAGAGTGAGCCGTGAACCGTCGCTCAACTCGAGCCGCTTCGGCTCGTCTCCACGCAGGGTCAGACCCCTCACTCGACCATCAGCCATCTCTCGTCCCCTTCCACCCGCGACAGCGGGCTCCCGCTTTCAGAACCAGGCTTCACGCTAGCAAGCATTAGGTGAGGATTGAGTAAATGCTCGCTAATACCTTCGCTGTCATGCACACCTCAGCCTCGGGCGGGTCGCAGACTCCACTTGGTGCCGACAAACCGAAATGTCGGCACGAACTGGAGGTAGCCAGCGGTCGAAGCGCACAGCCGGCTCGGGCCCCCTCGGTGCCAGTTTTTTGCAGAGCCGACCCGACCGCGGGTTAACCGGCGGGGACGAGCTCTTCGCGCAGCTGCTTCGCCGCCTGCACCATGTTGCGGAGCGCGGCCTCGACCTCGGGCCAGGCGCGGGTCTTCAGGCCACAGTCGGGATTGACCCAGATCTGCTCGGGGTCGAGGACCTTTGCGGCGGCCTGGAGCAGCTCGACCATCTCCTCGGTCGAGGGGACGCGCGGCGAGTGGATGTCATAGACGCCGGGGCCGATCTCCTGCCCGTAGCCGGTGCGCTCCCAGTCGTGGAGTAGCTCCATGCGCGAGCGCGCAGCCTCGATCAGGTTCACGTCGGCGTCCATCTGCTGGATCTGCTCCATGATGTCGCCGAAGTCCGAGTA
>DASQCL010000286.1:0-15234 GCA_035634715.1 Solirubrobacterales bacterium | reverse complement strand
GAGATCGAGGTCACCGCCGCTGCGGATCCCCTCCGTGAACCCGCCGATCTGCTCGAAGGCGCTGCGGCGGACCAGGAGGTTCCCGGCGGCCGCCCCTCCCCCACTTGCCCTGATCAGTCCCTGCGCGTGGTCGAAGAGGTTCCGTGACCGCGCATAGCGCGCGGCGAACGACCGCTGTTCGGGCTCGCCCAGGATCTGGCCGGCCAACACCCCGCAGTCCTCGGCGATCGGCGCGGCGAAGTATGCAGCGAGGATGCCCGTCACTGGCCTGCAATCGGCATCCAGGAACAGCAGCCACTCGCCGCCTGCGACTCGTGCTCCCTCGTTGCGGGCGTGGTACGCGGAGCGCTCCCGAGCGGCCCGCACCACTCGGATCCCGTGGCCTGCGATCAAGCCCGCGTTCCCGCCACCCGTGTTGTCGGCAACGATCAGCCCGTCACCGTCTCGGATGTCAAGGCAGCGAAGGGCGGCCACAAGGCGATCAGCGCCGGCCCAATCGCCCCGAAAGGGCACGACCACGCTGACCGCGGGCCGTGAGGTTTGGGGATCTAGCGTTGCCATAGCAATGCTAGATCCCCAGAAATCGCCTCAGGAATCAGATTCGAGGGCGCGCATCGCCTCCGCCGGGTCGAGGAACTCCTCGACACGCACGGCCTTCCCGTCGTGAAACGTGGTCAGGAAGGCGATCTCAACCTCGACGTCCGCGCCGCTCTCCGCCCCCTCGCCGCGCAGCCCGCAAACGGTGACGACCGTGTCTCCTGTCGCGGCGATCGAGTACAGATCGATGCGGAGGTCGTGGAGGGTGTTGCGCCAGTCCTCGTGGTACTCGCGGACCGCGTCGATCCCCCTGTGCGTGGTCGCCGCCGGATGCTCGGGCGCCACCTCCCACTCGATGTTGGGATCCGCAAGCGCGACCAGGCTGTCCAGGTCGCCCTCGTTGTACGCCTCGATAAATCGACGGGTGGCGGCGACGTTGGGGTTGCCGCTCGCCTCGTCCGTCAAGACGTGGGCGTCACGCGGTAGGCATCGAAGACCGAGTCGACGTTCCGAAGACGCCCGACACATGTCCGGAGCTGCTCGCCGTCCCCGACCTCGACCACGAACCGGTTCTTGACCATCGGGTGCTTGGTGCTGCAGAAGGCCTCGATGATGTTCACACCCGTCTCCGCGAAGGTCCGCGAGAGGTCCTCGAGGAGGCGCGTGCGATCCCAGGCATCGACTTGGAGCTCGACGCGGTAGGAGGTCGCGTTGTCCCCCTCCCACTCCACCTCGGTGAACCGCTCGGGGGATCGCTTCAGCGCGGTCATGTTCCTGCAGTCGTCGCGGTGGATCGTGATCCCGCGCCCGAGCGACACATAGCCGACGATCGGGTCACCCGGCACCGGCCGGCAGCACTTGGCCAGCCGGATCATCACGTCGTCGACGCCCTTGACGTTGATGCCGTAGTCGGATGCCTCCTGGGTGCGCCGCTGGCGCTCGTCCCGGCCCTCGAGCACGCCCTGGAGCCGTGCTTCGGTCTCGTCGCCGGCGACGGCCTCGCCCTGTTTGAGACGCTGGAAGACCTTGTTGGCGACCGTCTTCGGCGAGATCTTGCCCTGGCCGACGGCGATGTAGAAGTCGTCGGCCTTGCGGAAGCCCATCTCCCGCGTGACGTCGGCGAGGAGCGGCGACGCCGCGATCCGCTGCGGCGGTAGGCCGCGCTTGCGGATCGCATCCTGGAGCTGCTCACGGCCGCGGCGCTCGGCGCCATCGCGGCGCTCGCGCTTGAGGAAGGCACGGATCTTGTTGCGGGCGCGGCTGGTGCGCACCAGCGCCAGCCAGTCGCGGGACGGCCCGCGCTCCTGCTTGGCGGTGAGGATCTCGACGATGTCGCCCGACTTCAGCTGGTAGTGAAGCGGGACGATCTTGCCGTTGACCTTCGCGCCGACGCACCGGTGCCCGACGTCCGTATGGACGGCGTAGGCGAAGTCAAGCGGCGTCGAGCCCGCCGACAGGTTCTTCACCTCGCCCCTCGGCGTGAACACGAAGACCTCGTCCTCAAACAGGTCGACCTTCAGCGACTCCAGGAACTCGGCCGGGTCCTGCTCGCCCTCGACCTCCAGGAGCTGACGCAGCCAGGTCATCTTCTCCCGCTCGGGGTCGCCCTTGGTGCTGGGGCCCTCCTTGTAGATGACGTGAGCGGCGATCCCATACTCGGCCGTGTCGTGCATCTCGGGGGTGCGGATCTGGATCTCCAGCGGCCGGCCCTCGGGTCCGATCACCGTCGTGTGGAGGGCCTGGTAGAGGTTGAGCTTCGGCGTCGCGATGAAGTCCTTGAAGCGCCCGGGAAGCGGCTTCCAGATCGAGTGGATGATTCCGATCGCGCCGTAACAGTCCTTGACCGACTCCACGAGCACCCGCATCGCGGTGAGGTCGTAGATCTCGTTGAACTCCCGGCCCTTCTTCGTCATCTTCGAGTAGATCGAGTAGAAGTGCTTGGCGCGGCCTGAGATCTCCGCCTGGATGCCGACCGTGTCGAGCTCGGCGCTGAGGAACTCACCAGCGTCCGTGACGTAGCGCTCTCGCTCTGCGCGCTGCTGGGATACGAGCTTCTTGATCTCGTCGTACTTGCGCGGGTGCAGGCGCTGGAACGAGAGGTCCTCGAGCTCCCACTTGATGGCGTGGATACCCAGCCGGTGCGCGAGCGGCGCGTAGATCTCGAGCGTCTCGCGCGCCTTCTCGATCTGCTTCTGCTTGGGAAGCGCCGAGATCGTGCGCATGTTGTGGAGGCGGTCGGCGAGCTTGATCAGGATGACCCGGAGGTCCGTGGCCATCGCGACCATCATCTTCCGGTAGTTCTCCGCCTGGCTCTCGTCCCGGCTCTGGAAGGTGATGCCGGTGAGCTTCGTGACGCCGTCGACGAGGTTCGCGATCACGTCCCCGAAGCGCTGCTCGACCTCACCAAGGCTGGCGCTCGTGTCCTCGACCGTGTCGTGCAGGAGCGCTGCGCACAGTGTCTCGGTGTCCAGCCGCAGGCCGGCGCAGATCTTCGCCACCTCGACTGGATGCGTGATGAAGTCCTCGCCCGACCTGCGCCGCTGGTCGGCGTGGCGCTCGCAAGCGAAGGCAAACGCCCGCTCGACCGCGTCGGTGTCGATCGGCCGCACTCCATCGTCGCTGTGCTCTGCGATCACCGCGAGGAGGTCGCCGAGGAGGGCGCGCTCGTCGTCGGCGAGCGCGGCGGTTCGCTCGCTGTCGAGGGTCGGTGGCGTCCCGGTCACGGCTCCCGCGCCGACGCGGGTGTGTCCCTCACGGTCGGCTGGGGTCTCGTCGTCCTTGGGACGGCGCCGAGCCGGTCGCCTGACCTTGACCTTCGGCCCGCTCGCCTTGGCCCGCGCGGCGTTCCGCTTGCCGTTCGAGCCGTCCTTCGACACGGCGCCCTTGGTGCGCTTCGCCTCGTCTAGCTCGGTTGTCTTCGCCTGCTTAGGAATCGCCTGCCCTCCTCATACCGTTCTTGGTAGACGGCGAAGGACTCCGTCAGCTCAAGATCCTTCGCCACCGAGGATACGACGCGCAGCGTTCCAGGGGTGGAGGCAGAGTCCCATTCGACTGCACCGATCTCCTCGAGAACTCGGATGCGGCGGGCGCCGACCTCTGGGGCGCGCGGGTGGCGGCCGGAGCCGTGAAGGATCTCGCGAAGCTCGGGCTCGGAGATCACCGGGCCCGCACCATTGGACGGCGCGGCCGCCTGGCGGTCGCGTAGGACGCGGTAGAGGGCGGCCAGGGAGGCGCGGCGAGGCCACTCCTCCTCGTGCCCGCGAACGGCCATCGCCACGTCCTCCTGACCCCATGCCTCGTGCAGAAAACCTGGGCCGGCGGCGGCCGCCCGCGCGAGGTGCGGGAACGGCGGCGGGTCGACGATGACGACGTGCGCGAAGCGCGCGGCCATCGCGGGCAAACGCTCGAGCGCGGCCCAGTCGGCGAGGGCCACGCCGCATTCCGAGGCCAGCACCTCGTCGATCCCGGTGTGAACGGCGGCGTCGGCCAGCCGCGCGGAGGCGATCGCGACCGGGCCGCCGCCGAATCGCGCAGGGGCCGCAGCGCGCTCCACGAGCTCTCGCCGCCGCAGGGCGTCCGAGCAGAGCACGAGGACAGGCTCGCTGCAGGAGGCCAGCGCGGCGACCGCCGCGACCCCGGAGCCGCCCCGCCGGTCCACCACCTCGCGCTCCTCGTCGGCGGTCGCTCGGCCTGACGGAGGCCCCTCGGAAAGCGGCGCCAGCCGCTCGGCGTCGAACCGGCGCCGCCACTCCTGCGGGTCGGGGAATGCAAGCGCACTCTCGTCCTGGTCGCCGTCCTCATCGCGGTAGAGCTCGCCCAGCACGACGCGGGGCTCCACCGCTCCGTTCCACTCGTTCAGCTCGAGCTTCACCGAGATGTCGATCGGATTGACCAGCTTCGACTCGGCCAACTGCCCGTCGACGCCAAAGGCGACTCCGAGCGCCGAGCTGGCGCCGCTTTCGAGCCGGAACCGCGCGTGCTTGTCACCCTCGCCCATCGGCCTCACGTCGCGGACGCGCACCGACGGCACGAGCAGCCGAACGCCGGGGTTCCCCATGCCGAAGGGCCCCAACCGCTCGAGCGACTCGGCGACGTCGTGCCCCAAGCTCTCGCCGCCCACGACCGCGTCGATCACCTCCGTGGGGACGAGGGGATCCTGATCCATGACCGCCGACGCGTGGGCGACGAACGCCTCGCGGAACCCGTCGATGCGGCCGGCTTCGATCTCCAGCCCCGCGGCGGCCCGGTGTCCTCCGTACCTGGTGAGGTGCTCGCCGCACGCATCCAGCGCGCCCAGCAGGTCGAAGCCAGGGATGCTGCGGCCGGATCCGCGACCGCGCCCCTCCGAATCGATGCCGATCAGGACCGTCGGGACGAAGTGGCGCTCCGCCAGCCGCGAGGCGGCGATTCCAACTACGCCGGGGTGCCAGTCGGTGCCGGCGAGCACGAGCGCGGGCGCCGAGGCCAGGCGCTCAGGCAGCTCGGAGCGCGCCGTCTCGGCCCCCTCGACCACCATCCGCTCTGTGGTGCGGCGCTCACTGTTGGCCCGGTTGAGCTCGGCCGCGATCGCGCGCGCGCGCTCCTCATCGGAGGTCAGCATCAACTCGACGCCGGCGTCGGCGCGGTACAGGCGACCGGCGGCATTGATGCGTGGCCCGAGCCGGAACGCGAGGTCGCCCTCGTTGAGGCGCTCGGGGGCGATCGAGGCGGAATCGCAGAGCGCCCGGAGCCCCAGCCGCGTGCCCCGCCGAGCAGCCGCGAGCCCCCTGCGGACCAGCGCCCGGTTCTCGCCCCGGAGCGGGACCAGATCGGCGACCGTGGCGAGCGCCACCAGGTCCAGATCGCGTTCCGCCTCCTCGGTTCCGAGCAAGGCGGCCGCGAGCTTGTGCACCACGCCGGCGGCACAGAGCTCGCCGAACGGGTAGCCGCCGAGGCGCGGGTGGACGATCGGGCAGTCCGGAAGGCTCGGTCCGGGCTCGTGATGGTCGGTGACGATCACTTCCATGCCGGCCGCGTGGGCTGCCTCCACCTCATCAGCGCAGGTGATCCCGCAGTCGGCTGTGATCAGCAGGCCGGTCCCTCGCGCGGCCAGCCGCTCGACCCCGTCCCGGGTGAGGCCGTACCCCTCCCCCATGCGATCCGGGATGTACCAGTCGCACCGTGGGGTGAGCTGGCGCAGGGCCCGCACCAGGATCGCGGTCGCCGAGACGCCGTCGCAGTCGTAGTCGCCGTGAACGGTGATCGTCCGCCCATCGGCCACCGCCTGCTCGACCATCGCCTTGACGTCGCCCATCGAGTCGAACGCGAACGGGTCGTGCGTCTCCGACGCCTCCAGGAAGGCCCGCGCCTCCTCGACGGTCCGGTAGCCACGCCGGACCAGGGTCACGGCAACGGGCTCGGGCAACTGGAGCCCATCCATCAGGGTGCGTGCCTCGGCGTAGCTGTAGGGAACGAGCGAAAACGCTCGCTTCGCGGTCTCCGAGGCGGATGCTGGCACGGTCCCAGGCTAAGAACGACCATGGACGGAACTCTCCCCCGGCGTGATTAGGCTGCAAAGACGAGAGCCCGCACGAATCCCCCCGGAGGAGACATGGACCTACGAGCCGCTCAAGCGCCGATCAAGGACCGCTACCGCGAGGAGCCGGACGACGCCCGGATCACCCTGGTGGCCAGGGCGAGCGAGACGGACACGCCCGTCGCCTGCTCCGTGGAGGCCGGCCAGGCGATCCAGGCTGCCCAGGCGCACACCGGAGTTGGCGGGCCGGGAACCGCGGCCTGCTCGGGCGATCTCCTGCTCGGCGCCCTTGCGGCCTGCGCCCAGGTGACCTGCCAGATGGTGGCCGCGTCGATGGGCATCGAGGCCGAGCGCATCGAGATCACCGTGGAGGGCGACCTGGACCTGCGCGGGACCCTCGGCGTCTCACGCGATGCGAAGGTCGGGTTCGAGGCCATCCGACTCAGCCTGGACGTCAGCGCGCCGGGCGCGGACCCCGAGGAGATCGCCGCGCTGAAGGAGAAGACGGAGCGCTACTGCACCGTCCTCCAGACCCTGCGCGCGCCGCCGGAGGTCGCGACGACCTAACTATTCGATGCCGGCGAGGTGCTCGCGGCGTACGCCGATCGCGTAGATGATCGCGACGCCGATGAGCGTGCCGGGGATCGCGACGAGCACCGTCGCGAGGTCCGTGACGCCGATCGAGCGCCCCGACGCGATCTGGAAGATCGCGCCCGTGATCATCCCGCCGGCTACGGCGCCCAGGAGGGCGCCGACAATGCCCGCCCAGAAGCGATCCGGGAGGAAGACGGTGAAGTGCCACAGCGCGACGGCGATCGTGAACCAGACCACAGCGGCCATCAGCTCGGGTACTCCAGGCCGCGACTTTGTCGCGGCAGATGCAGGTCAGGCCAGGGACGGCCGCAATGCGTTCTCCTCATCGGTGCCTCCCGTGCTTGCGCCGGCGGCGCGATTGGCGCTTGCGGCGTTGTTCGCGCTGCGCGCTTGACCCGCCGCCATCGCCTTGAGCGGGTGCGCTCTCGGGCTCCTGCTCCCGCACCGTCGCGGCGCCGTCGGCACCGCCCAGGTCGTCGGGCTCCGGCTCGGCCTCCGGCCTCTCGACCACCGCCGTAGCGGTCGCCGCCGGCTCCGGCGCCGCGGCAACGGCCGGCCCAGGCCCGGCGAGCGCGGCCTCGTGGTCGCCGAGCTTGGCGACGACGTTCTCCTCCGGGAACTTGGGCAGGTGGCCCATCTCGTCGATCAGCCGCTGGCGGCGGGCGCGGTAGGCCGGCTCACGCTCCTTCCAGTGGGTCAGCACCGGGGTCGCGATGAAGATCGACGAGTAGGCGCCCGACAGCACCCCGATCCCCATCGCGAACGCGAAGTCCTGGAGCGTGGCGCCGCCGAAGATGTAGAGCACCAGGATCAGGAACAGCGTGGAGCTCCCCGTGATCAGTGACCGGGTGAGGACCTCGCTCATCGATTTGTTGGCGATCTGGGAGAACGCGGCGCGCGGCATCCGCGGCACGTTCTCGCGTATTCGGTCGAACACGATCACGGTGTCATACATCGAGTAACCGAGGATGGTTAAGAACGCCGCGACGGTGCCGCTCGTCACCTCCCTGCCGGTGAGCGAATACACGCCGCCCGTGATCAGGATGTCGTGGATCAGGGCGATGATCACCGGGATCGCGTACTTGGGCTCGAACCGGATCGCCATGTATGCCGCGATCACGAGCAGCGAGAAGACGATCGCGATCACCGCGCTCTTGGCCACCTGGGCGCCGAACGTCGGCCCCACCGTGGTCGTGTTGAACCCGTTCTCGCCGCCCTTCAGGCCGAAGTCCTTCTGCAGGGCGTTCTTGACGATCGGGGGCTGCCCCGGGGCGCCGTTGACCTGCTCGAGTGGGATCTTCCCCTGGATCTCGACCACGTTCTGGCCCAGCTTCGGGTTGTCGACGCTCTGGATCTCAGCACTGGAGGCGTTGTCCACCCCCGCCTTCTCCATCGCATTTCGCACCTGGTCGACCGTGGCGGGCTTCTGGAGGCTCGCGGTGATCTTGGAGCCCGAGGTGAAGTCGATGCCGAGGTTCAGCTGGTTGACCGCGAACGAGATCGCACCGATCGTCAGGATGCATCCGGAGAGCGAGAAGAACCACCGGCTCGCCCCGCTGAAGTCGAAGTGCCAGCGGGCCCGCTGCGGGCCGGCGCCGAGCGCCCGTGGCGACTGGAACGCCTTGGTGCGCCCGAGCGTCCCCAGGACGGCCTGAGTGAACAGCACGGCGGTGAACAGGGAAACGAGGGTGCCGACGCCCAGCGTGAAGGCGAATCCCTTGACGCCCGCGGTCGCGAGCACGAACAGGATGAACGCCGTGAACAGCGTGATCACGTTCGCGTCGATGATCGTCGCGATGCCCTTGCGATAGCCCTGCGCGATCGCCGACAGCGGCGATCGCCCGGCTCTCGCCTCCTCCTTTATTCGCTCGAAGATGACGATGTTGGCGTCGGCCGCCACCCCAATAGTTAGGACCAACCCGGCTATCCCCGGCAGCGTGAGGGTGATCGGAATCAGCTTCACCAGGGCAAAGAAGAAGACCCCGTAGACCGCAAGCCCGAGCACCGCGACCGCCCCGAGCAGGCGGTAGTACAGGAGCAGGAAGATCACGATGACCGCCAGGCCGATGATTCCCGCCTTGATGCCCTGGTGAAGGGCCTGCTCGCCGAGAGTCGCCGAGACGGTGCTCTGGCTGACAAGAACGAGGTTCACCGGCAGCGCGCCGGTCTGCAGGATCGTGGCGAGGTCCTGGGCCGAGCTGATAGTGAAGTTCCCCGAGATCTGAGCGCCCTGGCGGCCGTCGATCCCCGTCGGGTTCTCGACGAAGTTGATGATCGGGTTGGAGAAGACCTGGTTGTCGAGGACGATCGCGAAGTGCTGGGAGAACTGGGACGCCGAGTTGGCATCAAGTGAACCGGTGAGCGGCGCCGTGGCTCTGCCGCGCTCGGCGATCTTCTTGGTCACGTCCTGGAACGCCTGCTGGCCGTCGCCGGAGAAGTCGAAGGTGACGTTTGGCTGGTTCGTCGTCGGGTCGAAGCCCTGCTGCGGGTTGCTGATCTCCGACCCGTTCAATGCCGGCTGGTCCTTGAGCACGAACTGCGGCGAGTTCGAGAGCTCCTGCTGGGAGAGGGTCAACGAGGGACTCGTGGGTGCCGCGGCAACCAGGGTGCCCTGGGGCACGGACTTGATCACCGATCCGGCCGGCTGCTTGCCGTTCTTGAAGGGCAGCAGCAGGTCCTTGTGCTTCTCAGCTGGACCGGAGAGCAGCTTGTGCGACTTCTTGTCGAACAGGTAGTACGTCGGTCCCTTGGCGGTGCACTGATTCTGGGGGCACGAGGCCTTCTGCGTCGAGGCAAAGTTCACCGCCGTCCACAGGTCCGGGAAGGTGTAGACGTTGGGGTTGGGGTCCGGAGTGGTAGTCGGGGCCTTGGGGACGCCCTTCTTGTCCGGAGGGATGATGCTCGCCTCCAGGTCGTAGAAGTAGAGCTGGGCCGTCTTCCCGACCTGGTCGATGGCCTGCTGGGCGTCCTGAACGTTGGGAAGCCCTACCTGGATACCGGTGGCGCCGATTCTCGAGATCTCCGGCTCCGACACGCCGAACTTGTCGGTTCGGGTTCGGATGATGTTGATCGCGCGGTCTATGTCGGCGCCACTCGGATTGGGGACTTGCTGCGTCCCGCGCGCCTCGTAGACGAGCTGCGTCCCGCCCTTGAGGTCCAGGCCGAGCACAGTCGTCTTCGTTGCGATCACGAGCCCCGACGCGACCAGCAGCCCGAGGACCAGCAGGATGATGAATCCGTTTCGGCGTCGGCTACCCATCGGCCTCGAACATCAAGTGGTTACTTCGCTCCTCGCCCTTTGCGCGCGCGCCTTCGGTCGGATCCGGCGCTCTCCCGGCCCAAAACTACCGCGGCGTGAGCACCAAGAGCAGCCCGCCGTCGTCGTCGTATGCCGGAAACAGGTCCGCGACCGCCTCCGCGGGCAGATCGCCCTCCGCATTCACGTGTACGCGCTTTCCGAGCGACCGAACGCCCCACTCGAGGGTGGTCTCGATCGGATCGGTGACACCGTCGTGATTAACGTCAGCGGTGTCCCCGCCGTCGCCCTCGTCCACCCACTGCAGGCCGAGCACATCCTGGACCGGCCGGCCGATCACCTGCTCATCCTTCAAGCCCGTGAGCTCGAAGCCGCCCCTGCCCACGTCCAGGACCCTGCCCTCCTGGTCGCATGTGAAGAACGCGGCCTCCGGCGCCGGGTAGTAGTCGTCCAGTAGCTCGAAGATGAACCCGAATCCGCACTTGGAGCAGCCCTTCGGCCTCGACGACATCCCCGCCGTCCGCTCCGCGCTGAGTTCGCGGTTCCCGCAATTCGGACAGATGAAGAACGGCACGAGCGTAAGCGTAGCGATGGGGCCCTGCCTGCCTAGAAGAGGCTCGCGGCGGATCTCTCGGGCACCGGGAGCCCGAGGTGATCGAAGCCGCGCTCGGTGATCACGCGGCCGCGGGGCGTCCGCTTGATCAGGCCCTGCTGAAGGAGATACGGCTCGTAGACGTCCTCGATCGTGTCCTGCTCCTCGTCGACCGCGGCCGCCAGCGTGGAGAGGCCCACCGGGCCGCCGGAGAACTTGGTCGCGATCGCATCGAGGATCGCGCGGTCGTGCCGGTCGAGGCCGGCGGCGTCGACCTCGAGCAGGCCGAGCGCCTCGCGCGCGACATCGCCCGTGACCACGCCCGCACCTCGGACCTCGGCGAAGTCGCGCACTCGCTTGAGCAGTCTGTTGGCGACCCGCGGCGTCCCCCGCGAGCGCTCGGAGATCTCGCGCTCGCCGTCCTCCTCGACCTCGACATGAAGGATCTGGCCCGAGCGGCGCACGATGCGGGCAAGGTCGTCCGGTGCGTAGTGCTCGAGCCGGTGGCAGACGCCGAAGCGGTCGCGAAGCGGAGTCGTCAGCAGGCCCGCCCGCGTGGTCGCCCCGACCAGCGTGAACGCGGGCAGGTCCAGCGTCACGGTCCGGGCGCCGGCGCCCTGGCCGAGCACGACCGGCAGGCGCCGCTCCTCCATCGCCGGATAGAGCGTTTCCTCGATCGCCCGGCTCAGCCGGTGGATCTCGTCGATGAAGAAGACCGACCCGGGCTCCAGCCCGGTCAGGAAGGCCGCGATGTCCGCCTTGCGCTCCAGGGCCGGGCCCGCGGTCTGCACCAACGGCACGCCGAGCTCTGCGGCGACGATGTTCGCGAGCGAGGTCTTGCCGAGGCCCGGAGGGCCGGCGAGCAGCACGTGGTCGAGGGGCTCGCCCCGCTTCTTGGCCGCCTCGATGAAGACCTCGAGCTGCGCAGTCACCTGCCGCTGGTTGACGAAGTCGGACAGTCGCTTCGGCCGCAGCGAGGAATCGAGCTCGTCTTCGCCGCCGGCCAGGCTCGCATCGGCGAGCCGCTCGTCGGGCGGCGCGTCGAGCCCATCCGCGGCCTGGGCCGCCGCGGCGTCGGTGATCCCGGGATCGCGCGCGATGCTCACGACCGCGTCCCCGTGCCCTCGGCGGAGCGGCGCAGCGCCGCGTTGATGAGCTCCTCGGCACTCGAGCCCTCTGTGCCCTCGAGCAGGCTCTCCGCCTCGGTCAGCGTGTAGCCGAGGTGCATCAGGCCGTCGCGGGCGAGCAGTCGCGGCTCAGCCTCCTTCGAGTCGCCGGCGGCCGGGATGCCCTCGGTGAGTTCACCCGCCACCTTCTCGCGAAGCTCGACGATGAGCCGCTCGGCGGTCCGCTTGCCGACTCCTGGCGCAGCTTGAAACCGCTTCGCGTCACCGGCGGCGATCGCGCGCAGGAGCTCCCGCGGGGCGCCGCCCGACAGGATTGCGATGGCGACCTTGGGGCCGATCCCGGAGACCGAGGTGAGATGGAGGAAGAGGTCGCGCTCCTCCTCGCTCGCGAACCCGTAGAGGGACATCGAGTCGTCGCGGAGGACCAGGTGGGCGTGCAGCATCGCCTCCTTGCCACGGCTGGGCACTCCCTTGAGCGTCTCGGCCGATACGGCGAGCCGATAACCGACGCCGCCGGCCTCGAGTACGACGTGGTCGGGGCGGCGCACCATCACCTCCCCGCGAACCGACGCGATCATGCCGACCTCACGCCGCTGGCCACACTGAGCGCCTGAGCGGTGCGCGCATGCCCCGCATGGCAAATGGCGACGGCAAGCGCATCGGCCGCGTGATCGGACTCGGGGGGCTGCGTAAGCCCGAGCAACGTCCCGACCATGTGCTGCACCTGCCGTTTGGCGGCCGCGCCGCTGCCGCACACGGCCATCTTGACCGCCTGCGGCGTGTAGTCGAAGCACGGGATGCCGCGCTGGGCGGCGGTCAGCAGCGCGACACCGCGCGCCTGGCCGACACCGATCGCCGAGCGGACGTTCTTGCCGAAATACACGTCCTCCAGCGCGAGCGCTGCGGGCTCATGCCAGGTCATCAGCTCCGCGAGGCCTTCGTGAATCTTGGCCAGGCGAGATTCAATGTGCTCCCCAGGGAGCACCTCGATGACGCCCCCGTCGAGAGCGCTCATCTGGCCTCCGGCGACGCGTACGACGCCGAAGCCCGTGTTCGCCACGCCAGGGTCAATCCCCATGACCACGATCATGGGTAATGATTCTGGCCCTGAGGCCGGATGCCTCCAAGGGCCAGAAGGCGGCGCCTTTGTCGCCGCAGCAGCATGTAAGGCGGCGAAGCCGCCGCAATTGATTCATCGGGCACCGGAAACGCCGGGCTCCGGCCCCCCGTCAGGCCGCGATTTCCTCCAGCACGTCCGCGGGAATGTCGAAGTTCGCGTGAACGGCCTCGACGTCGTCGTGGTCGTCGAGGGCCTCCATCAGGCGCATCACCGCACGGGCATCGGTCTCCCCGACCTCAACGACGTTCTTCGGCTCCATCGTGAGCTGGGCGGACTCGATGTCCACGCCAGCCGCCTCGAGCGCCCGGCGCACTGCGGCCAGGTCCTCCGCGGCGCTGACCACCTTGAGCGAGTCCCCCTCGCGGGCGACGTCCTCGGCCCCGGCGTCGATCGCGGGGATCAGGTCGTCCTCGGTGTAGCGGTCGGCGTCCACCATCACCACGCCCCGCTTCTCGAACACCCATGCCACAGAGCCCGGCTCGCCGAGGCTCCCGCTGTTCTTGTCGAATGTGTGGCGAAGGTCGGCGCTCGTGCGGTTTCGGTTGTCCGTCAGCGCCTCCACCAGCACCGCGACGCCCGAGGGGCCATAGCCCTCGTAGAGGACCCGCTCGATCGTCTCGCCGTCCGCCCCGGCTCCGGTGCCGCGATCGATCGCCCGCTGGATGCTGTCCTTGGGCATCGAGTAGTCGCGCGCCTTCTGGATCGCAGCCGACAGCGTGAAGTTCGAATCCGGGTCTCCCCCACCCTCACGGGCGGCGACGCTGATAGCGCGCGCGAGCTTGGTGAAGAGCTGCCCGCGGCGAGCGTCGGTGGCCGCCTTCTTGTGCTTGATCGACGCCCACTTGGAGTGACCCGACATGGCTCACATACTAGGAAGCAAGCCGCGCAGGGTGGATCCGGCGTGACTCAGGGAGGCGGCGCGGCGGCCGGGCCTCTGCGCCCGGCCGCCAGCGGCCTCGGCATCCCGTTACGCCCAACACCGAGCCCCTGGCACAAAGCTCTGTCCTCTGTCCGGTGTGGTGACCGTACAAACAGACCCGGGGGCAAGAAGTTGCGGGACTGATACTTGTTAGATCACTGACGCGGCGTGACGCCTAGACCAGGAAGCGGCCGTCCTCCTGGAACGGCTCGCCGTCCACCTCGATGCGGCCGCCTCCGCGGAGATCGCAGACGAGGTCCGTGTGGACGGCGCTCTCGTTCTGGCCGCCGCACTCGGGATAGCTGGCGCCGACGGCCATGTGAACCGTGCCGCCGATCTTCTCGTCGAGCAGCACGTCGCGAGTTCCCCGGTCGATGCCGAAGTTGGTCCCGATCCCGAGCTCGCCCAGCCGGCGCGAGCCCTCGTCGGTGTCGAGGAGGCTCACCAGGAAGTCCTCTCCGCGCTCGGCCGTCGCATCGACCACCTTGCCGCCCTCGAAGCGCAGGTGGGCGCCGACGACCTCGCGTCCGCCGACCATGGCGGGAAGGTGGAACGAGACCTCTCCCTCCACCGAGTCCTCGAGCGGCGCCGTGAAGAACTCGCCGTCGGGCATGTTGTGCTCGCCGTCCGCCGCGATGAACTTCCGATCCACGATGCCGAGCGTGATGTCGGTCCCGGGCGCGGTCACCCGAACCTCCTCGTGGCCCTCGATCCAGTCGGCGAGCCGCTTCCACTCCTCGGCCGCCGTGCGCCAGGCCGCGACCGGGTCGTCCGCGTCCGCGAAGCAGGCGCCGTAGTAGAAGTCCTCGAAATCCGCGAGGCTCATCTCGGCGTCCGATGCGTAGGCGGACGTGGGGAACAGGGTGTAGACCCAGCGGAAGCTCCCCTCCGCGCTTCGCCGCATGGTCGTCTCCATCAGCGCCCGCGTCGCCGCCCGGCGCTTCGCCTGGCGCTCGGGGGGAACCTGCGAGAGCTCGCGCGTGTTGGTGTCCGCGCCAATGACGATGTTCGCGTCGCATTCCTCGGCCTCCCAGCGGGCGATCGGGGACACCCACTCGAGCTGCGCATCCGAGGCGTTGCGGAAATACGCGGCCGACTGGCCCTGGAACGACAGGGCGACGTTCGGGTTCGCGCCGGCGCGGAGGGCCTCCTCGTAGACCGCGGCGATCAGCGGCTCACCGGCGCTCGGGCCCCGGATCGCGCAGGTGTCGCCCTCCTTCAGCTTGATCGAGTAGTTGACGAGGATCCGCGCCAGGTTGTCGACCCTCGGGTCACGCATCGTTCCGCCCCCTTGTGCCGCTCTCGCGGTGTTCGCGGCGCTCGCGGGCGCCAGTCGCGAGCGCCATCAGCAGCGCATGCATTCGCGAGTCGTCCGTGAGCTCCGGATGAAAGGCGCAGAGCACGACCTGGCCCTGCCTGATTGCGACGGGATGACCGTCGACGCTGGCGAGCACCTCGACGTCGTCCCCGAAGTCCTCGATCCACGGCGCCCGGATGAACACGGCGCGCACTGGATCCGGCCCGAGTCCCTCCACCTCGAGCTCTGCCTCAAAGCTGGCTATCTGGCGCCCGAA
>DASQCL010000285.1:0-3020 GCA_035634715.1 Solirubrobacterales bacterium | reverse complement strand
GACCAGGGGTTCGACGTGGAGCGCATCGGCGAAGGGGTGTTCGAGATCTCCGGGCGTGGGATCGAGATGCTGATCGCGCGCCACGACACACAGAACCCGGAGGCACTCGGCTACGTGGAGCAGCGGCTTCGGGAGATCGGCGTTATCGCCGCGCTCCGCCGCGCCGGCTTTGAGCCCGGCGACGAGGTCCGCATCGGCGAGGACGCGTTCGAGCTCGATCCTGGCGACTAGGCGCCCAGCGCGGCGCCGGTGCGTACCTACACTTCGCACGCCATGACCGTGGTCGCAAAGCTTGGATCGTCCATCGTCGCCGACGACGACGGCGCGCTGCGCTCGCAGGTTCTGGACAGCGTCTGCTCGCAGGTGGCCGAGCTCCATCACGACGGCGAGAACGTCGTCATGGTGACCTCGGGGGCGATCGCGCGCGGGATGCGCCTCATGGAGCTCGAGCGGCGACCCAGCTTGATCGATGAGATGCAGGCGGCGTCGGCCGTCGGCCAGGGATCGCTTTTCCGGGCCTACGAGGAGCGCCTGGCGGCCGGAGGCGTCCGCGCGGCGCAGGTGCTCCTCACCTCGTTCGACGTGTCCGCTCGCATGCACTACCTGAACGCACGCCAGACGCTCCGGCGGCTGCTTGCCTGGCGCGCCGTCCCGGTGATCAACGAGAACGACACCACGGCCACCGACGAGATCACGTTCGGGGACAACGACTTCCTTTCGGCGCAGGTGGCGATCCTGCTCGGTGCACGGCTCCTGGTGCTGCTCACGGACACGCCCGGGCTCCACACGGCGGATCCGCGCCTGAGCCCGGATGCCGAGCTGGTGGAGGAGGTGGCCTCCTTCGGGGACCTCGAGCGCTACGAGATCGGGGATCGCACGTCGGCCTTCGGCTCCGGGGGGATGCGGAGCAAGGTCGCTGCAGCTGAGATGGCGAGCGCCGCCGGCATCGGCGTGGTCGTCTGCGACGGGACGCAGCCGGGGAGCTTCCTGGCGGCCGCCCGCGGTGAGCGGGTCGGCACGCGGTTCGCCTCGCACCCCGAGCGCACGCCGAGCTTCAAGCTCTGGCTCCGCTACGCAAAGCCGAGCCGGGGGAGGGTGGTCGTGGACGCCGGGGCCGCCCGGGTGCTGCGCGAGCGGGGCTCGAGTCTCCTGCCGGTCGGCGTGACCGGGGTCGAGGGTGAGTTCGTGGCCGGCGACGCGGTCGAGGTGGTCTGCGACGGCGACATCGTCGGCAAGGGGATCGTCAACTACTCCGCCGCCGAGCTCGCACGAGTCAAGGGGCTGAAGTCGCCCGAGGTGGCCGAGCGGATCCCGGACGCCGCCGAGGAGGCGGTCCACCGGAACTACTTCGTTCTCACTTAGCCGGCGCTCTACGTCCCCGGCAGCGGCTCCAGGCCCTCGTCCAGCTCCACGCCGAGCGAGTTGAGGGCGAAGGCGACCATGTGGTACTGGCCGATCAGCATCGTGAGCTCGATCAGCTGCGTCTCGTCGTACTCGCCGGCGAGGGCCTCCCAGGTCGAGTCCGAGATGCGGGAGTCGTCGTGCAGCTGGTCGACGGCGCGCATAAGCGTTGCCTCGTGGTCGGGCCAGCCGGCCGCGTCCGGACTCTCGAGCACGCGGTCGATCGCCTCGCGCTCGATTCCCATCCGCTCCGAGATGCGCACGTGCTGGCCCCACTCGTACGAGGAGCGGCAGCGCACCGCGGTGCGAAGGATCATGAGCTCGCGGTCGCGCGGAGGGACCTTCCCGCCGACGAGCAGATAGCCGCCGAACCCGAGCCAGCTGCGGAAGAGGTCCGGGTGCCGGGCGAGGGTCCTGAAGATGTTGTACTCGCCCACTGGGCCGTCGGCGCCCGCTGGAAGGGCGTTCAGCATCTCCACGACCTGTGGATCGCCCTCGTTCTCCGCGAGTGGCGGGATGCGGGGCGGCTGTTCCGGGTTCCCGGTCATGCGCGTGGCGCGGTCGTGAGGCCACCGTCGACGACCAGGCTCTGCCCGGTGACGTACGAGGACTCGTTCGAGAGGAGGTACAGCGCGCCGTAGGCGATCTCCCAGGCGGTGCCCTGCCGGCGCGCCGGGATCTTCACCTGCTCGCGGAGCGGGCTGAGGGAAGAGGCCAGGCGCCCCAAGGGCGTGTCGATCAGGCCCGGGTGCAGGAGGTTGACCCGCACGCCCGGGGCGCCCTCGACGGCCGCCTGGCCGCAGAGGGACTCGAGCGCAGCCTTCGAGGCGCCGTAGGCGGGGATTGGAAGGACCATCGGTCTCCTCTCATGGTTCTACAGCTGGTGGGGAGTTCTGGAGCCAGCCGCGCAAGCTCCGCGCCGTCGGTGGGCGAAGGCTCTGTGGGCGCCTCTTGCTCCGGAGCCGTCATTTGGGGCCGGGTGGGCAAGCTACTCTCTCGGAGATGGCCACGGCCACGCGAACTGTGAGCGAGATCTGCGAGTCCGCGAAGCGGGCTTCGCACCAGCTCGCCCTGGCGAGCACCGAGACAAAGAACGCGGCGCTTCTGCGGCTGGCCGACCTACTCGAGGCGCGGACGGCCGAGATCCTCGAGGCGAACGCAGAGGATCTCGCCGACGAACGCGCCGCCGGCCTCACGCCGGCGCTCCGGGATCGCCTGACCCTGGATGAGGCGCGCGTGTCCGCGATGGCCAAGGGTGTGCGTGAGATCTCCTTGCTTCCCGATCCGGTCGGGGGGACGCTCGACGAGCGGACGCTGGCGAGCGGGCTGCAGTTGACGAAGGTGCGGGTGCCGCTCGGGGTGATCGCCGTCGTGTACGAGGCACGCCCGAACGTGACGGTGGATTGCGCGGCGCTCACGCTGAAGAGCGGGAACGCGATCGTCCTGCGGGGCTCGAGCTACGCCGCCCGCTCGAATGCGGTGCTGGCGGCGGTTGTCCGGGAGGCCGTTGCGGCGGCGGAGTTGCCCGAGGGGGCCGTCGAGCTGCTCACGAGCGGAGACCGGAGCGAGCTCGCGGAGCTGGCCACCGCGGATGGGCTGGTCGACCTGATCATCCCGCG
>DASQCL010000284.1:0-5969 GCA_035634715.1 Solirubrobacterales bacterium | reverse complement strand
GGGGCGAGGCCGAGCTCGAGACGCCGGGCTCCACGGTCGGCGAGGTGCTGCGCTCGCTCGCGGCGGCACATCCCGGCACGACCGCGCAGCTCTTCGCCGACGGCGGCGACCTGAACCGCTACGTCAACGTCTACCTCAACGACGAGGACGTGCGAGTGCTGGACGGACTCGACACCGCCGTTGCGGACTCGGACACCGTCGTGATCCTGCCGGCGATGGCCGGCGGAACTCTCTGATCGGCCTCATACCCCGTGCTATGGTGCCCCCAGGCTAGGGACTACGACCTCTAAGGAGGAAGCTCAATGCAAGGCGGGCAGAGAAGGGACTTCGTTGTGCTGCGCACGGTGCTTGGGATCGCCTGTGTGGCAGTCGTCGGACTGATCGCGGCGCCGGTTGCGCTTGCGAACTCTCCGGCGGGTGACCAGTACGGCTCGGCGCTGCCGGGCGGCGGGAACGGCGGGAGCAGCAGCAGCTCTAGCGGCGGCTCCCAGACGACTATCCCGGTGGCGCCTGACTCCTCGTCGCGCGGCACGCAGGCCACTGGAGGCTCGACCGACTCGAGCGGGACCAACACCAAGGCCAACTCGACCGACACGAACTCCAAGGGCGGCTCGTCGCAGCACGGCGACAAGGCCAACCACAAGGCAGGCTCCGGCGGTCCGAGCTCGGTCAAGGTGTCGAACTCGGACCACTCGGTTCCGCAGATCGCCGCCGACTCCGCCGGCGACAGTTGGCTCCCGTTCTTCATCGGCGGGATGCTGGCGCTGGCATGCGCGGCCGCGGCCCTGGTGTTCTTCCGCAACCGGCGGCGCACTGCGTCGGGCTGAGGCTCAGCCCGAACGAAGCTCGAGCTCCGACTCCTCATGGGACGGGCGACTGGCCACGGACGCTTCGTGCGACGCCTGACGGCGCTCGCGGCCGTCGCGATGCTCGCCGTGTTGTTCGCGGTGCCGTCCGCTGAGGCGAAGGGCTCGAGCTTCTACGGTCTCAATTTCTCGTTTCGCGAGATGAGCGGCAAGGACGTCCGCAAGCTCAACAAGAGTGGCGCCAAGACCGTCCGCTGGGCGTTCTTCTGGGCGCGCCTCGAGCATTTCTCGGGGCGGTTCAACTGGGAGCCGTCCGACAACGTCGTCGGTGACCTCGCGAGCAAGGGGATCCGGATCCTGCCGATTCTCTACGGCACCCCGCCCTGGCTCGCGAAGTCGCCGAGCAAACCGCCGATCGGGTCGCAGGAGGCCCGCGATGCCTGGAAGCAGTTCCTCACCGAGGCCGTGCAACGCTACGGCCCCGGTGGGAGCTATTGGGCGGGCCAGTACGCGACGGATCATCCGGGGAAGCGGGCGCTTCCGATCGAGACATGGGAGATCTGGAATGAGCCCAACCTCAAGAGCCACTGGAGCCCCCGGCCGTCGCCGGGCGACTACGCGAAGCTGCTGAAGATCTCCGACAGCGCGATCAAGGACGCGGATTCGAGCGCGAAGGTGATGTTCGCGGGCATGCCGGGCTACTCCAACGACATCGACGCGTGGGACTACCTCCGGCGCTTCTATGAGAAGCAGGGCGCTCGGCACGACTTTGACTTCGCCGCACTGCATCCGTACGGGCACACGATTCACCAGATGCTCGCCGAGACGCAGCGCGTCCGGAAGGTGATGCGCGAGAACGGCGATGACCGAAAGCCGCTGTGGGTGACCGAGATCGGCTGGGGCTCGCTGCCGGAAAACGCGACCCCGTACCACCTCACCAAGGGCAAGAAGGGCCAAGCCAAGATCCTCACACAGGCTTTTCAGGCGCTCAGGTCAAAGCGCCACGACTGGCACATCAAGAAGGTGCTGTGGTTCAACTTCCGCGACCCGGCCGGGGGCAGCGTCGCGCACTGCAGCTTCTGCTCGTCGGCCGGACTGCTCAATTACGACTTCAGCCCGAAGCCGGCGTGGTCGGCGTTCCGAAAGTTCACCAGGTAGGGAGGTCTCATGCGGCGAGCAGCGCTTCTTGCGATCACGGCGGCGGTATTGGGCGTGCTCCTCTTCGCGCCGGCCGCGAACGCGGGCTTCTTCGGCCTCAACTACTCGTTCACGAACCTGTCCAGCGGCGACGCGGGCAAGCTGGCCCAGAGCGGCGCGAAGACGGTGCGCTGGACGTTCTCCTGGCAGCGCATCGAGACCCGGGAGGGGAGTTTCAACTGGTCTGAAACCGACAAGCTCGTCGGTGACCTCGCGAGCAAGGGCATCCGGGTCCTGCCGGTTGTGCTGGGATCGCCGAGGTGGGCCGAGCCGTCCTCGATCACCCCGCCGCTGGGCCCCAAGCACTCGCGCCAGGCCTGGAAGGGGTTCCTGCAGACGGCGGTGAAGCGATACGGCCCGGGAGGGAGCTACTGGAGGCTCCACTACAAACTGGATCACCCGGGCAAACGGGCGGTGCCGATCCAGACCTGGCAGATCTGGAACGAGCCAAATCTGCAGAGCGCAATGAACCCACCGAAGCCGGGCACCTACGCCAAGCTCCTAAAGATCTCCCACGGCGCGATCAAGGACGCGGATTCGCACGCCAAGGTGATGTTCGGAGGCATGCCGGGCTACTCGGGCAACGTCAACGCGTGGGACTTCCTGAAACGTGCCTATCGCAAGAAGGGCACGGCGCATGCGTTCGACGTCGCCGCGCTGCACCCGTACGCGCGCACGGTGCATCAGATGGTCAGCGAGATCAAGCGCTTCCGCGGGGTGATGCGTAAGCACGGCGATCGCAACAGGCCGTTGTGGATCACCGAGGTCGGCTGGGGCTCGCTACCGAAGAAGTCGACCCCGTACGGACAGACTAAGGGGAAGCAGGGCCAGGCGCGGATTCTGAAGCGCTCGTTCCACGCGCTCAAGAGCAAGCGCCACCGTTGGCACATCAAGCGTGTGCTCTGGTTCAACTTCCGCGACCCGGCCGGGGGCAGCGTCCATCACTGCAGCTTCTGCTCGTCGGCGGGCCTGCTCGAGCACAGCTCTCGGCCCAAACCGTCCTGGAAGGCCTTCAAGGGCTTTACTCACTGAGGAGTTGATCATGCGCAGCGGATTGCCGATAGGAAACCGGTCCCACGCAGAGGAGCGACGGTTCGTGCGCCGAGCGGCCGCGCTGATGGTCGCGGCAGCGCTCGTTGCCGGGGCGTTTGCCGCGCCCTCCGCGCAAGCCAAGGGGAGCTCGAAGCTGTTCGGCCTCAACTACTCGTTCAGCGACCTCACCGGCAACGACGCCCAGAAGGTGCGCCAGAGCGGCGCGAAGACGCTGCGCTGGCTGTTGGTCTGGCCCCGTATCGAGGGCAAGCAGGGAGTCTTCAACTGGTCTGCGCCCGACAAGCTTGTCGGTGACCTCGCCGCCGAGGGCATTCGCGTCATTCCCGCCGTCTGGGGATCGCCTAAATGGGTGGCGAAGTCAACCGTGACGGCCCCGATCGGCTCACCTGCGGCGCGCAACGCTTGGAGGCAGTTCCTGACCGCGCTCGTGAACCGCTACGGGCCCGGGGGCCTCTATTGGACCAACAAGTACCCGGCCGAGCATCCCGGAAAGCCGGCACTTCCGATCGGCACCTGGCAGATCTGGAACGAGCCCAACCTGCAGAGCGCGATGAACCCGGTGAACCCGGGCAACTACGCGAAGCTCCTGGAGCTGTCGGCCAGCGCGATCGGGGCCGCCGACTCGAGCGCGAAGGTGATGTTCGCGGGCATGCCGGGATACTCCGGCAATGTGAATGCCTGGGACTTCCTGGGCCGCGTGTATCAGACCAAGGGCGCCCGGAATGCATTCGACCTCGCTGCGCTCCATCCCTACGCGCGCACCGTGCCGCAGATGCTCGGCGAGATCAAGCGCTTCCGGGCGACGATGCAGAAGCACGGGGACGGCCACAAGCCGCTTTGGATCACCGAGATCGGGTGGGGCTCGCTCCCGAAGGACGCGACCCCGTTCGGGCTGACGAAGGGCAAGAAGGGCCAGGCGCGTGTCCTCAAGCACGCGTTCGCTGCGCTGAAGAAGAAGCGCCGGAGTTGGCACATCAAGCGGGTGCTGTGGTTCAACTTCCGCGACCCTGGCGGCGGCAACGTCAAGACCTGCAGCTTCTGCTCATCGGCTGGTCTGCTCCAGCACGACAGCACGCCGAAACCGGCCTGGAGCGCCTTCCGCAGCTTCACTGGGTAGTCGCCCAGCCCACCCGGCGGAAGCTCTGAAGTGCCGTGGTATGTTCCGGCGCCGGCCGGGATCGACCTGTAGGAGGTCACTCGATGGAGGCGGGGAGGACCGAGCGATGCTCACACACGGATCCTTCGCGCGACAGGTCATGGGACTGGCGGCCGTGGCAGCCGTCGCCGCGCTGCTCCTGGCGCCGGGGGCGCAGGCCAGGGGCGCCAAGCACCTCTTCGGGCTGAACTACGTGTTCAAGGAGATGACCGGAAAGGATGCGAGCATGCTCAACAAGAGCGGCGCCACGACCGTGCGCTGGATCATGTTCTGGCCGCGCATCGAGCCCTCGTCCGGACACTTCGACTGGTCCGGGCCCGACAAGCTCGTCGGCGACCTCGCCGCCAAGGGCATCAGGGTTCTGCCGATCATGTGGGGATCGCCGAAATGGGTCGCGCCCTCCACGATCACCCCGCCGCTCGACACGCAGGCTGCACGGCGTGCTTGGCAGAGCTTCCTGAAGGCCGCGGTGAAGCGGTACGGCCCCAAGGGGCAGTTCTGGCGGAAGTCGTTCAGGAAGGACCACCACAAAAAGAAGCCGCTCCCGATCACGACGTGGGAGATCTGGAACGAGCCGAACCTGAAGGGCGCGATGGATCCGCCCAGCCCGACCGTATACGCGCGGCTCCTGGACCTGTCGCACAGCGCGATCAACGGCGTCGATCCGCACGCGAATGTGATGTTCGGGGGCCTGCTCGGCCACTCGCCCACCGGCCCGGCGGCGTGGACGTTCCTCGATCGCGTGTACGGCCAGCCCGGCGCCAAAAAGGACTTCGACGTCGCCGCGATTCACGCATATGCGGGCTCCCTCCACGACATGCTCCGTCAGGTGCTCCACGTGAGGCAGGTCATGAACCACCACGGCGACAAGGACGAGCCCATCTGGATAGCGGAGATCGGCTGGGGCTCGCTGCCGAAGAATTCGGCCAACGGTGGGCACACGCAGGGCCTGCAGGGCCAGAAGCGCATGCTGAAGCAGTCGTTCGAGGCGCTAAAGAAGAAGCGCAAGCGCTGGCACATCGAGAAGGTGCTGTGGTTCAACTTCCGCGACCCAGCTGGGGGCGATCCGCGAATCTGCGCCTACTGCACATCTGCCGGGCTGCTGAACTACGACTATCAGCCGAAGCCGTCCTGGAACGCGTTCCACAAGTTCACCCACTAGGCCCGCCGCTGGTCGCCCGCTGACGCCGCAGAGTGTTGCGCCTGCGTGCCCGGGCGCGCAGCTGCGCGATCGCGCTCGGGCCGCCGCCACCGGCGAACAGCTCGGCGGGATAGGGCTCGATCGGGCGGGCTGCGCGGTAGCCCTGGACCCGGCCCCGCACGCTGGCCAGGTTGCGGTCGACGAGGGCGTGCGCCAGGCACACGCCCAGCTCGCGCACGAGAATCGCGGGTAGCCGCCTCGGCGTGATCACGTTCCACTTCCGGAGCACGTAGCCCCGCCCGAATCCCGTCAGGTAGTTCTTTCCCACCGATCCTGCCCCCAGCGTTGAGGCGTGGCGGTGAGTTCCCTGCGCGCCCGCGGCCAGCTTGCACCGGCCGCCGTGGCGAATTATCCGCAGGGAGAGCTCGACCTCCTCCCAGTAGGCGAAGATCCGCTCGTCGAAGCCGCCCACGGCGTCGAATGCCTCCCGGTCGAACGCGGCGGCGGCGCCGACGGGGCACGGTGGATCCGCAGCGCCGCTCAGGACCGACAGCGGCTGGCCGTTCAGGTAGTCGAAGGCGAGCAGGGTGTGGTCCAGCAATACCCCCGCCGTCTC
>DASQCL010000283.1:0-4969 GCA_035634715.1 Solirubrobacterales bacterium | reverse complement strand
GACGGTCGTTCAGCACGAACAGGGCGCCGTGCGCGGCGGCCGCCCGCCGGAATGGCTCGGAGAGGGACACCAGCTCCTCCACGCAGCGCGGGGCCTTCTCGCGGAGCTGGAGGATGTCCGCCCCGCCGCGAAGGGCCGCCTCCAGCAACGGGGTCGGGTCCCGCCCGTGCGGCAGGCCCTCGCAGACGAGGTACAGCCGCGCATCTTCGAGCCGGCGAAGGCGCTCCTGGCGTGATCTGGCCATGCACATGAGTCTCGCACCCGGGCAGGCCGCCCGTCACCATGGGGAATTCCGGCAGGCGTTGCGCGAGTACCATGGGTTTTCACAACGGGAGCCCATACACGGGCTGAGAGGGCGGCAATCCGGCCGCCGACCGTCTGAACCTGACCCGGGTAATGCCGGCGCAGGGATGGGTGGCGCGGATCGCTCAGGAGGCCGGCGAATGATGCGGAAAGGCGATCGTGCGCCAGGAACCCAGCGGCACCAGCGGTAGCGACGGGGACGTCGTTGTTCCCCTGCGCCGTCTGCGCTCGCACGACGGCGGACGGGATCACCTGGACGCGGTGATCGTGGGCGGAGGGACAATCGGCCTCGCGTGCGCCTGGCGCGCCGCTCGCCGTGGGCTCCGGGTGCGGGTCCTCGAGCGGGACGAGCCCGGCGCGGGCGCGACCAGCGTCGCCGCCGGGATGCTCACTCCCGTGGGCGAGGCCAACTGGGGCGAGGACGCGATCGTGAGCATGTCGACCGCCTCGGCCCTCCAGTGGCCGAAGTTCGCCGCGGAGCTTCAGCGGGACAGCGGGATGGAATCCGGGTACGAGTCCCGCGGGGCGCTGCATGTGGCGCTCGACCGCGACGAGTCGGAGGAGCTGCGCAGGCGTTTCGACCTGATGTCGTCCTTGGACCTGCGCGTGGAGTGGCTCCGCTCGCGTGAGTGCCGCGAGCTGGAGCCGGGGCTCTCGACGAGCTGCACTGCGGGAGTTCACCTACCCGGGGAGGCCGCGGTGGATCCGCGCCTGCTGGTGCCCGCCCTCGCCGCCGCTGTGGAGGAGGCCGGTGGCCAGGTGCTCACGCCGACCGAGGTGGTCGACTCGATCTTCGAGGATGACCGGCTCGCCGGGGTCGTGACCTCGGAGGGCAGGGAGCACCGCGCTGACCGCGTCGTACTCGCGACTGGGGCCTGGTCGGGAGCCGGGTCCTGGCTGCCGCCGAGCGCCCGCCCCCCGGTCCGGCCTGTCAAGGGGCAGCTCCTCGTCCTGCGCGGGACCCCTGAGCAGGTGGTCTCCACGCGCATCGTCACCGCTGAGCGCGTCTATCTTGTTCCCCGCGCAGACGGACGCCTCATCGTGGGCGCCACGGTCGAGGAGCGAGGCTTCGACCTTCAGGTCACCGCCGGCGGCGTGCATGAGCTGCTGCGCGAGGCCTACCGCACGCTCCCGGACGTCGCCGAGCTCGAGCTGGTCGAGATGCTCGCCGGGCTCCGGCCGGGGACGCCGGACAACGCGCCGCTCATCGGCCCCGGGGCACTCGACGGCCTGGTGCTCGCGACCGGTCACTATCGCAACGGCATCCTGCTGACCCCCTTCACCGCCGAGGCGGTGGCCGCGATGCTCGCGGGCGATCCCGTGCCGCCGGAGGCACAGCCGGCGCATCCCGGCCGATTCGGCGAGGGGAGCGCGCCGGGGTTGGCCGCCGCCAGCGAGGGGGAAGAGGTGTCATCGTGATCGTCGAGCTGAACGGGCAGACGGAGCAGCTGCCCGACGACGCCACCGTGGCGGATGCCGTGAAGGCCGTGGGCGTCAACGGCGAGACCCGGGGCGTCGCCGTCGCAGTCGACGGCGAGGTGGTCCGGCGGGCCGACTGGGTGACGACGCCGCTCGCCGACCGCCAGGCCATCGAGGTCGTGAGGGCGGTCCAGGGTGGCTGAGCAGCGGGTCGCACGCGAGGCCGAGGGCGCCGAGGGCGCGGGGTTCGAGCTAGGCGGGCGCACCTGGGGGTCGCGGCTGATCGTGGGCACCGGCGGGTTTCGGTCGCTGGAGTCGATGGAGCAGGCCCTGGTCTCCTCGGGGGCCGAGATCGTCACGGTGGCGCTCCGCCGCGTGGACCCGACCGCGAAGGGTTCGGCCCTGGAGCTGATCGACCGGCTGGGGAAGTTCGCTCTGCCGAACACCGCCGGCTGCTACACGGCGCGCGACGCGGTGCGCACCGCGCACCTGGCGCGCGAGGCGTTCGAGACGCAGTGGATCAAGCTGGAGGTGATCGGCGACGACCGGACGCTGTTCCCGGACGCGGTCGAGCTGATCGAGGCGGCCGAGATCCTGGTCGATGAGGGCTTTACGGTCCTCCCCTACACGAACGACGACCCGATCCTGGCGCGCCGCCTCGAGGACGCAGGGTGCGCCGCGGTGATGCCTCTCGGCTCACCCATCGGCTCAGGGAGGGGGATCGCGAACCCCGACAACATCCAGATCATCGTCGAGCAGGCATCGGTGCCCGTGATCCTGGACGCCGGGATCGGGACGGCGTCGGACGCCGCCCTCGCGATGGAGCTCGGGTGTGACGGGGTGCTGCTCTCGAGCTCGGTGGCGCGGGCCAAGGACCCCGAGCGGATGGCCGTCGCCATGCGAGGGGCGGTCGAGGCCGGCTACGTGGCGCGGCGCGCCGGCAGGATCGCCCGCCGGTTCCACGCTCAGGCGTCGACGCCGGATGACGGCATTCCCGAGCTCGGCTGAGTCAGGCAGTCAGCCGCGTCGGTGCCGGGCGACCTGGCGGTCGGTCCACTCGCCGACCGTCCCGAACGCCCATGCGGCGCGATGCGCGGCGCGCCCCACCGCCGACGGGTCGAGCGGCTCGATCGCCGCGTCCGGCGTCGTTCCGAGCGCCACCGCTGCCTTGCGGACCGCGCTCACCTGGCGCCTCATCCGGCGCTCCCAGGAGCCGCAGAACTCGGCGAGCGTCGTGTCGCCGCGACCCTCGCTGACCGTCGCCAGGTAGGCGAGCAGCGTGGTGACGTGCTCGAGGTCGTCGACCGCCAGGCGCAGAGCCTGGTTTCGCTCCAGGAAGCGGTCGAACACAGCGCCACGGATCGCGCCGAGGTTGGATCCGCCTCCCTGGGCAGCGACGTCGCCGTAGAGGTCGTGGCGAGCGGTCATCGGCCCCAGCTCGTCGAGCAGCTTCCCCAGCGACTCCGTGGCCTTGTCAAGCTGCTCGCGGGCGTCGGTTCCGTCCAAGGAGAGCGCCATGCGGCTCAGCCGCTTGGCGGCCTGGCGGCCCGTCACGTAGAGCTCGCGGTAGCCGCGGTTCTCGGCGGGGTGGAGCGGCACGCGCGAACCGTAATCGAAAGCCCGGCTACGGCATCAGGCGGGCGGCGGCTCCGGCTTCTCGAAGACGACGTCCTCGGGCCGCTTGTCGTCGCGCAGCCCCTTGTAGACCGGGGCGCGTAGGGTGCGCGTCGCGGTCCACTCGCGGAACTTGACCTCGGCGACGAGCTTCGGCTCGACGAAGACTGCCTGGCGCGGCGGCTGGCGTCCGGTGAAGGGGCTCTTCTTGGTGCGCAGGGGCTCGAGCAGGCCGGCCAGGCGGTCGAGCTCGTCGTCCGTGAATCCCGTGCCAACGCGCCCCGCGTACTTGAGGTGACGCTCGCCGCCCTCGTCCTCGTAGTAGCCGAGGAGGAGGGCGCCGAGGGTGTCCTCGCGCCGTCCCTGTCCCGGGAGCCAGCCGCCGATCACCAGCTCCTGGCCCATCAGGTTCTTCACCTTCAGCCACGCGCGGGTGCGCCGGCCCGGGAGGTAGCGGCTGTCGAGCCGCTTGGCGACGAGTCCCTCCAGCTCGCGCTGCCTGGTGAGGTCGAGCAGCCCCTTGCCGTCGCCGCGGTGGTAGCTCGGGGTCTGCCAGTTGGGCCCGTCGAGGCCGAGGCCCTCCAGGCGCTCCCGGCGCTGGGTGTACGGAACGTCCAACAACTTGCGGCCGTCCAGGTAGAGGATGTCGAAGACCATGTAGGTGACCGGGCAGTCGCCCATGCGGCGGCGGATGGCCGACTCCGATGCGAGGTTCATACGGCTCTGAAGGAGCTCGAAGCTCGGTTTGCCGGCTTCGTCGAAGGCGACGACCTCGCCGTCGAGGACCGCATCCGTCGAGCCGAGCTCGGCGGCCAGCGCGCGCAGCTCGGGATAGGTGGACGTGACGTCGCGCAGCGTGCGGCTCTCGAGGCGCATGACGCCTGCCTCGCAATAGGCGACCGCCCGGACCCCGTCCCACTTGATCTCGTACGCCCAGTTCTCGTCGTCGCGGGGAAGCGCGGTCGAGAGCACGGCCGCCATCGGCTTGATCCCCTCCGGCATCGGCTCGCGATCCGGATCCGCGGGCGGATCCATCCGGTGGATCATCCAGTTCTTGCCGTTGGTCTGAAAGAGCGCGTACTTCCCCTTGACGCGCTCGCCGTGGAAGGTGGCGATCACCTCGTCGTCGCGGAACTTCTCCGCCTCAAAGGTCCCGCGGTCCCAGATCCGCATCTTCCCGGCGCCGTACTCGCCCTTCGGGATGTCCGCCTCGAAGTCGAGGTACTCCAGCGGGTGGTCCTCGGTGTGGACCGCGAGGCGGTTCTGCTTCGGGTCCTGCGGGACGCCCTTTGGCAACGCGAACGAGACGAGCGTCCCGTCGTGCTCAAGGCGAAGGTCCCAGTGCAGGCGGCGCGCGTGGTGCTCCTGGACGACGAAGCGAGCTGCCTTGCCCTGACGCGGCTTGGCCGGCTTGCGCTTCTTGGTCTTCGCCCCTCGCGGCTCCGGGGTCTTGTCGAAGGCGCGCTTCCTGTCGTATTCGGCGAGCTTCTTGCGGGGCGCCATGGCGAGCCCATGGTAGGTGCAGAACGCCGCTTGCAACCGGGCACCGAGGCGAGGTGCCCGCATGCCACTTGGATCAACGCAATCCACGTCCGACAGGTGGATGCAGATTGCGTTGACCTGCCAAGAACGA
>DASQCL010000282.1:0-5673 GCA_035634715.1 Solirubrobacterales bacterium | reverse complement strand
CTCCTCGTTCGGCTGGGGTGAGTACTTCCGCGGCGGCATGGGCGCCGAGTGGGTGCGCGACCTGCTGGAGCAGGTCGACCTCGAGGCAGAGTGCGAGGAGCTCGAGCAGACGATCAACACCTCCAAGGGCCAGAAGCAGGCCCGAGCCGTGAAGCGTCTCAAGGTGGCCTCGGCCTTCCTGAACTCGAGCAACCGGCCGGAGTGGATGATCCTCGACTGCGTGCCGGTGATCCCGCCGGAGCTGCGGCCCATGGTCCAGCTCGACGGCGGCCGGTTCGCGACCTCCGACCTCAACGACCTCTACCGCCGCGTCATCAACCGCAACAACCGCCTCAAGCGGCTGCTGGACCTCGGCGCGCCGGAGATCATCGTCAACAACGAGAAGCGGATGCTTCAGGAGGCCGTCGACGCGCTGTTCGACAACGGCCGCCGCGGCCGGCCCGTGACCGGGCCCGGCAACCGGGCGCTGAAGTCGCTCTCCGACATGCTCAAGGGCAAGCAGGGCCGGTTCCGCCAGAACCTGCTCGGTAAGCGCGTGGACTACTCCGGGCGCTCCGTGATCGTCTCGGGCCCGAGCCTGAAGCTGCACCAGTGCGGGCTGCCCAAGCTCATGGCGCTGGAGCTCTTCAAGCCGTTCATCATGGCCCGGCTGGTCGAGCGCAAGGCCGTCCAGAACATCAAGGCGGCCAAGAAGATGGTCGATTCGATGATCCCGGAGGTCTGGGACGTGCTCGAGGAGGTCATCAAGGAGCATCCGGTGCTCCTCAACCGCGCGCCGACGCTCCACCGCCTGGGCATCCAGGCGTTCGAGCCGGTGCTGGTCGAGGGCAAGGCGATCCAGATCCACCCGCTGGTCTGCCACGCGTTCAACGCCGACTTCGACGGCGACCAGATGGCCGTGCACGTGCCGCTGTCAGCGGAGGCGCAGGCCGAGGCCCGCATCCTGATGCTGTCCTCGAACAACATCCTGTCGCCCGCGCACGGCCAGCCCCTGGCGACGCCGACGCAGGACATGGTGCTCGGCCTTTACTTCCTGACCTACGCGGACCAGGACGTCGACAAGGTCGACGCGACGAAGCTCAAGAAGACGCCGCATCCGTTCCGGACGGCGCAGGAGGCCGAGCTCGCGTACGAGAACGGCATCGTGGACCTGCACGACTGGGCGGAGTACCGCCGCGCGGGCCACGAGCACTTCCTGACGACGGTCGGGCGGATCATCTTCAACGACAAGGTCGAGCGCGCGCTCGAGGAGGCTCTGGGTGACGAGTACGACCCGGACAAGTTCGAGTTCGTCAACCACAACCTGAAGAAGAACAGCGTCAACGAGATGGTCACGAACCTGGTCGATGCGTACGGCGCCGCCGCGGTGGCGCAGGTGCTCGACGCGTTCAAAGACCTCGGGTTCCACTACGCGTCGCAGGCCGGGATCACGATCTCGAAGAACCACATCGTCTCGCCCCCCAACAAGGAGCAGATCCTGGAGGGGTACGAGAAGCAGGCCCAGGAGATCCAGGCCAACTACGAGGACGGCTACATCACCGCCGAGGAGCGCAAGGAGGCGGTCACGGACCGGTGGGACAAGGCCACCGAGGAGGTCGCGAAGGCCATGGAGGACAACCTCCACGAGCTGAACCCGATCTTCATGATGGCCAACTCCGGAGCCCGCGGGTCGTTCAAGCAGATCCGCCAGCTGGCCGGGATGCGCGGCCTCATGGCCAACCCGAAGGGCGAGATCATCGAGCGCCCGATCAAGGCCAACTTCATGGAAGGCCTGTCGGTCCTGGAGTACTTCATCTCCACGCACGGCGCCCGAAAGGGCCTCGCGGACACCGCACTGCGGACCGCCGACTCCGGCTACCTCACACGGCGCCTGGTCGACGTCGCCCAGGACGTGATCGTCCGGGCGGAGGACTGCAAGACCAAGGAGTTCATCGAGGCTCCCCTGCGGCTTGACGGCGGCGACCTCAACACCAACCTCATCGGTCGCATGGCGGCGAAGAAGTTCGCAACCAAGCGCGGTCGGGAGCTGCTCAAGCGCGGCCAGGAGATCGATCAGCCCGAGCTCGAGGCGATCGCCGAGGCATACGGCGACGAGGAGGTCACGGTGCCGGTCCGCTCAGTGCTCAAGTGCGAGCTCGAGTCGGGCGTGTGCCAGAGCTGTTACGGCCGGACGATGGCCACCGGCTCGATCGTCGAGCTCGGCGACGCGGTCGGGATCATCGCCGCCCAGTCCATCGGCGAGCCGGGCACGCAGCTGACCATGCGGACGTTCCACACCGGCGGCATCGCCGGCCAGGACATCACGCAGGGCCTGCCGCGCGTCGTGGAGCTGTTCGAGGCTCGCAAGCCGAAGGGTCTCGCCCAGATGGCCAAGGCCGCCGGCAAGGTCGCGGTCGAGGAGACCGACAAGGCGCTCAAGGTGATCGTCACCGACGCCAAGGGCGAGGACGAGAGCTACTCGTTCCCGGCCCGCACGCGGCTGAACGTGAAGCACGGCGATCGCATCGAGGCCGGCACGCAGCTGAACGAGGGTTCGCTGTATCCCGCCGAGCTGCTCGAGATCCGCGGCCGGACCGAGACCGAGCTCTACCTCGTCAAGGAGGTGCAGAAGGTCTACAAGGCCCAGGGCGTCGACATCAACGACAAGCACATCGAGCTGATCGCGCGCCAGATGATGAAGAAGGTGCGCATCGAGTCCAAGGGCTCGACAACGCTCCTGCCGGGCGCGCTCGAGGACCGTCACCGTCTCAAGCGGCTCAACAAGCAGGTCAAGGACGACGGGGGCGCGCCGGCCAAGGCCGAGGAGACGATCCTCGGGATCACCAAGGCCTCGCTCGCCACGGAGTCCTTCCTGTCGGCGGCCTCCTTCCAGGAGACGACCAAGGTGCTCACCGACGCCGCCCTCGAGGGCAAGCGCGACCGCCTGGTCGGCCTGAAGGAGAACGTCATCATCGGCAAGCTGATCCCGGCCGCGACCGGCCTCAAGCACTACCGGTCGCTCGAGATCGAGCCGGTGGAGCCCGCCCAGCGGCCCGAGGAGGATCTCCTGGACGAGGATGAGCTCGCCGCCGAGCTCGGCCTGACCGAGGACGGCGACGAGGTCACGGAGCTCGAGGGCTTCGGCCCCTCGTTCGCGGACGAGCTCGAGGAGCTCGCCCAGGAGATCGAGACCTCCGACAGCGACGGGGACAAGTAGAGCCCTTCAGACTCCAGCGTTTTAGGGAGCGGCGGCGCAGGAGCGGCGCCGCCCTCTTTCTTCGGGCCCGGCGCTGCTAGACCGTCTCGTGCTCAGCTGGCTCCGCCGAGCCGCGGCCGTGGGCTGTCGCCACCCTGGCCGGGACAGGCGGGGTGAAGATCCGGGTGCGGCCACCCGGCGGGCAGGCCGGGAGCGGCAGGGCGTCCGGTGCGTGCGGCCCGCCGCGTCGAGGGTCGCGCGGCCTCTTCGGCTCACGGCGCCAGTGCAGTGGGTCGCGGTCCTCGGCCTCCGGCGGGGCCTCCTCGGTCTCCGGCGTTTGCTTGATCGCCCACCAGACGAGGTAGAGCAGCGCGGCGACGGGGATCTTCAGGATCACCGCCAGGAAGAAGATCGGCCAGAACCCCTCCACGCGTCAGGCAGTGTACCCCGCATGGACCCAGCCGAGCAGGGCCTCTACGTGCCTCTCTGTCAGGCCGATGTGCGGTTCGGTCTGCACTAAGAGGGTTGGGGCTGAGCGCTCGTCCGCCCACGCACGGCAGGTCACGTCAATCGAGTCGTCGACCCACGCCAATGCCCGCTCGCCGGCGTAGCGGTCGAGGGCGTCGATCTTCCAGTGGGCGGTGCCGAAACGGGCTCTCCCGTCGAAGGTCAGAAAAGGGAGCTGGCCGGGGAGGCCGAGGATGTCCGGGAGGCGCTCGTTGGCGCGATCCTCCCACCCGGTCGCCCAGACGATCTCGTAGGAGCTGGCGAGGCGCTCGAGCATCCCACCGATCCCGTCGGGGATGCAGTGGGCCATCCCGTTGATGAGGTGGAGGCGGCCGGGGGCTCCGCTGATCGGCCCCTCGAAGCCGAACAGACTGATCACGCCATCAACGTCGAGCGCCAGCACCGGCCGGTCGGAGTCCACGACCCCAGCGTAGCCAGTGAGGCGCGGGATCCGACGCCTTGTACCATTCCCCGCCGTGCCTACGACCAGTCAGCTGATCCGCAAGGGCCGCAACCGGCCGACGAAGAAGGTGGCCACCCCCGGCCTCAAGTCCGGTCAGGGGCGGAAGCGCCGCATCGCGGCACCCCAGCGGCGCGGCGTATGCACTCGCGTCTACACGGTGACCCCGAAGAAGCCGAACTCGGCCCTCCGCAAGGTGGCCCGCGTTCGGCTCACCAACGGCATGGAGGTCACCTGCTACATCCCGGGCGAGGGGCACAACCTCCAGGAGCACTCGGTCGTGCTCGTCCGCGGAGGCCGGGTCAAGGATCTTCCGGGCGTCCGCTACAAGGTCGTCCGCGGCACGCTTGACGCGTCCGGCGTCTCGGACCGGCGCCAATCCCGGTCGCTCTACGGGGTAAAGAGATGACCCAGCCCGCCGCGCCCGGACGCGCAGCGGAGGACGCGGCGGTGATTTTCTAGTGCCCCGTCGCGCCCGCGCACCCATCCGCCCGGTCGAGCCGGATGCCACGCATCGCAGCCGGCTCGTCCAGCAGGTCATCAACAAGGTCATGACCGACGGCAAGAAGTCGTTGGCAGAGCAGATCACCTACGACGCCCTCGCGGTCGTCGGCGAGCGCACCGGCCGGCCGCCGGTCGACGTCCTCGACGACGCGATCAAGGAGCTGACTCCGGTCCTCGAGGTCCGCTCCCGCCGTGTCGGGGGCGCCACCTACCAGGTCCCGGTAGAGGTCCCGGCCCGCCGGGCGCGCACTCTCGCCGTCCGCTGGCTCGTCCAGTTCGCGAGGGCCCGCCGCGAGAAGTCGATGTCCGAGCGCCTCGCCAACGAGATCCTCGACTCCACTCAGCAGCAGGGCGGCGCCTGGAAGCGCAAGGACGACATCTACCGCATGGCCCAGGCCAACAAGGCCTTCGCCCACTACCGCTGGTAAGGCGCCTGCAAACCGGCGCATCTCGCCCTCCTCGGCTGCCTGTCTCGCTCACGTACGCTCGGAGTACGCTCGCTTCGCCAGCCAGCCTGCGTCGGACGACCTGCTTGGTTTTCGCCGCCTGAGCTCCCGGTAGGTCAGCTTCGCCGGCCGCCGCGGGCTCTTGTGCGCCGCCGGGTGGCACGGGCCTTACGGCCGTCGTCGCCCGAGCCCGCAAGCGCCGCGTCGAGATCGCTCAGCGGAGCGGTCGCCGCGGGCTTCGTTGGCGGCCTGTCGTCCTCCTTCGGCCCGCCCAGCCAGCGCGGGCGGATGGCCCGCAATTGCTCGGGGCTGAGGGTGGCGAGCGCAACCCCACTCAGGGCTAGCGCCAGAGCGCCCACCATCTCGAGCCAGAACCCGGCCTGCGGGTCGGCCTTGGCGTCGAAGAAGTTCGCCGCCGCTGTCGCGTTGCAGGGTCCGAGGGTCCCGGTGTTGTTGGCATTCGGGAGGTCGATCGTCAGGAACAGGACCAGCGCCGCCACGCCGGCGATCCCCACGGCGATCGCAGCGGGCTTGGAACCGCCGGTGACGGCGAGGATCAGCGCGAGCACCGCGAAGATCGC
>DASQCL010000281.1:0-11051 GCA_035634715.1 Solirubrobacterales bacterium | reverse complement strand
CGTGCGGACCCCGAAGCTGTACTTGGCCCTCATCTCCGGGTCGGTGATCGCCTCCCAGAGGCGCTCGGGCGTGGTCTTGATGTAGATCTCGAACACGGACATCGTGCCCGCGCCGTCAACCACCAGATACCTGTCCATCATTCCTCCTCTTCGAGGTCGTGCTTGAGCTCGCTGAGCGCAGTGGCCCAGGGCTCGGCGTATTTGCTCACCCACCGGTCGTGAATGAGCCTGATCGGGACGGGGTTCAGGAAGTGGAGCTTCTCCCGGCCACGGCGCCTCGTCGTGACGAGACCCGCCTCCTCGAGCACCCGCAGGTGCTTCATGACGCCGAACCGGGTCATCGGGAGCTCTGACTCGAGCTCCTTGAGCGTCTGCCCATCGCGCTCGTGCAACCGGTCCAGGAGACCCCTGCGGGTCGGATCGGCGAGCGCCCTGAACACCTCGTCCATGGACGACAGTATAGGTGACTAACTGGTCACATGTCGCCCGGACGATTGTCGGACTCATCGCGACACGTCCAACTAATCCGCCGGTTGTAGTCCAGGGAGGAGTCGTAGAAGTCCACCGCCATTACGTTCACGACGCCGACGTGCACGCCGTTGTTGATCGCCATGGGGACGACCCGGACGCCGTCGTGCGTCACCGGTGACACATCTATGTTCCGATCCTCTCCGATCGGATGGCGGCGGCAAGCGCCGGAGCGAAGCGTGTGTCGGCGGTGCTGCCTAGGGGCGGCTTGAAACAGGCCCTTCTTTCAACGCGAGCCAGAAGACACCCGCCGGGTAGGTGCTACGAGCGGTTACCGGCGACGGCGACGACCGCGGCCTTGGGCTCCAGACCCGCAGGTCCGAGGAACTAGCCCGTGGTTGCCGGTGGCGTCCCCGTTTCACCCGGCGTGATCGCCGGTGGCGGTGGCGGTGGCGACCCGGCCGTGGTGGCGGTGTGGGCTGATATCTGCTGAGCCGACTCGTTGATCTTGAAGGCGACAATCACGAGCTCGAGCCAGATGCGAGCCACGATCAGATAGATCAAGAACCCGAGCGGCGCGAAGATCAGAAGCGTCGCGATCCCAAGGCCGACGCTGTTCTGGAACCCGGCGATGATGAAGCCGATTGCCGCGAGCACCAGCACAATGATGGTCAGGATGTACAGAACCCGAATGATCTTCGGGGTGATCAGGGTCCCAAATCGCGTGTCAAACAGCGCCTTAAGGAAGCCCGCTTGCGTGTCCACGACTTCTCCTCCCGGTTGCCCTGCGGAACGGCGCGACCTTAGCTGAGCCGGCGGCGGCTATACGCGGGCCGTCCAGCCTGACCCGAAGGTTGCCGCAAACAGTTCAGGCGGCCAAGAGGATCGGCGGGCCCAGCACCTCATGGGTAAACACAAGCCCTAGCAGGACACCTTGCACGGCTGCCCGCTCAGGATGAAGCCGAAGGTGAAGAGGCCGACGCCCCCTGCTCACGCCGCGTACGTCGTCAACCGAGGCGAAAAGCTCCAATTGCCGCCTTCCTTCCACCGCAAATTGCGGAATCGCGACTCGCGCGCCCGCCGCGGGTTAGATAGCTTCGCTCCGACGGCTGGGAGAGAGAAGCAAGACGCCGAAGCCAGGCGAACAGCAACTCTCGACAGGCAACGAAGGAGCTTTGTCGTGCGAAGGCTACGCACGGGCAGGCAACATCGTTGCCCCCGGTCGTTTTTTGTTGCCTGAGATCTAGCCGTGTGGGCGTGGGGAGCGGGCGGGCTAGCCACGGGCCGGTTTCCCCGGGTTCGGCCCACAGCGCCCTGCTCCCGGTGCGCCCGGGTCGCGCGGCCGCGGCTGGCAGGCAATCCTCGGCCGACGGCGCAAGTCACCGCGAAGTGGACCCTAGGGGCGTCTCCGGACGGCCCGGTTCCCGGATGTTGCCGACGGCCGCGACGTCAGGCCTGGGCCGCGGCGAACTCGTCCGCGGCGGCCAGGTCGAAGTCGCCGTAGTCGCTTCCGAGGCCCTGAGCGACGAGCGCCGCCGCCGCGCAGCCGAGCACGGCCGCCTCCCGCCGGGGCCTCCCCAGCGAAAGGCCCCGGAGGAACCCGGCAGAGAACGCGTCGCCGCAGCCAGTGGTGTCGACCACCTCGACCTTGAAGGCCGGGACCTCCTCGCTTCCATCGCCGTCGACGATCAGCGCCCCCTCGGCTCCCCTGGTCGCCACGACGCAGCCGACCCCTCCCTCCACCAGGGACCGGCATCCGGCGGCGAGATCGTCCGCGCCGCTCAGGCCGAGCACCTGGTCGTCGTTCGGCAGCAGGTAGTCGAGCTCGCCGAAGGCCGGGGCGATCCATTCGACGACGTCACGGGCCCGCTCGCCCGGCGCGAGGATGTCCGCGGACGTGGTCACGCCGTTCTCGCGAGCGAAGGAAAGGATCCGGGCCGCCGCCTCACCGCCCATGAACTCAGGCCCGCCGAGATGCAGGTGGGTGGACGCGGCGATCGCGTCCCAGGGGGCGTCGTCGGGCCCGTAGGTCGCGTTGGCCCCTACGAGGTGGAGAGTTGGTCGCTCACCGTTCGGCCTGATGGGCAGGACGGTCGCCGAGGTCGGCACGTCGTCGCGGCGGACGAGGTGTGACGTGTCGATCCCACCCTGCTCGAGCAGCGCCGTCAACATCTCCCCCACCGCGTCGGCGCCGATCGCACCGGCGCTGTAGGTCCGCGCGCCGAGCTTCGCCAACGTCAGCGCGGCGCCGCCGGCGGACCCGGCGGCGGTGATCCGGATCTCCTCGACCAGGGTCGCACCCTGACCCTCCGGGATCGCCTCGACCGGGCGGGCGAGGACGTCGAGCACGTGGACGCCCATCGCGATCGCGACCATCTCGTCGTTCATCCATCTCCCTTCGTCTCGCGCTCGACCGGCTTCGTGGATCCGTAGCCGCGCTCGAGGGCGGCGCCGACTACCGCCTGCCGCTGCTCGGAGCTCAGGACCCTCGGGGAGCCGATCGCGGCCGCGCGCCAGTAGACGGTGCAGGCCCACTCCAGGAGCAGCGAGAGCTCCACCGCCGTGCTCGCATCAGGGCCGTGGGTGATCGCGCCATGGTTCGCCATCAGGGCCGCTGACCGGCCGTCGAGGGCGTCGAGAACGGAGCTCGCCAGCTCCGGCGTTCCGAAGGTCGCGTAGGGCGCCACCGGAACGGCTCCGCCGAGCAGAAGCATCTGGTAGTGGACGCAGGGCAGCTCGTCGAGGACGCACGAGAGCGCGGTCGCCATCGGCGCGTGCGTGTGAACGACTGCGCCGGCGCCATAGCGACGGTAGACGCCGAGGTGGAGATCGAGCTCCGAGGTCGGCTGCAGGTCGCCGGCGACGACTTCGCCCTGCATGTCGACGATCGTGACCTGCTCGGGCGCGAGCGCGCCGAGGGTGGCGCCGGTGGGGCTGATCGCCACCTCGCTCGCACCGGCTCGGGCGCTGACGTTGCCGGCCGTCCCGATCACAAGGCCTTCCGCGGCCAGCCGCCGGCAGGCCTCCGCAACATCGGTCCGCTCGCGCTCGAACATCGGCGCGTCATTCTGACGGTTAGCCTGCTGCGCGATGGGAGAGCTGCTGCTTGCGCGACATGGCGAGACCGAGTGGAGCCTGAACGGGCGCCACACCGGCACGTCCGACATCCCGCTGACCGAGAACGGCCGCAGGCACGCCCGCAACCTCGCCGGCCGCCTTGAGGGCCGCAGTTTCGCCCTCGTGCTGACAAGCGCGCTGCAGCGTGCCATCGACACGTGCAAACTGGCCGGCCTCGGCGATCAGGGACAGGTCCGCGACGACCTCCACGAGTGGGACTACGGCGACTACGAGGGGATCACGACCGCCGAGATCCATGAGCGCAGGCCCGACTGGACCCTCTGGCGGGACGGCTGCCCCAACGGCGAGAGCGCGGCCGACGTGGGCGCGAGGGCCGACCGGCTGATCGCTGAGGCCCGCGCCACCGAGGGCGACGTGATCTTCTTCGGACACGGCCACATGCTGCGGGTGATCGGCGCGCGCTGGGTCGACCTCCCTCCGGAGGACGGCGGGCTCCTCGGGCTCGGCACCGGCTCGCTGTGCACCCTCGGCTACGAGCACGACCTCCCGATCCTCGTCCACTGGAACGAGCCGGGCGGCTGAGGTTCGTGGCGACGCCGAGCATCGCCGCCCTGCTGGAGCAGCGCCGGCGCGGCCCCGACGCCGTCCTCGAGCACCTCGAGCCCGAAGCGGACTGGTGGCGGGACCGCCGCTACATCGAGGGCGAGCTGCCGAGCCTCCGCCACGTCTCGCCGTAATAGGTGCTCCTCATCTCTACCATCCAGCGCCATGCGAATCGACGAGATCCTCGGCGGCCCCGAGCCCGTCTTCTCAATCGAGTTCTTCCCCCCGAAGACTCGCGAGAAGGTCGAGGAGCTGTTCGAGACAGTGGAGGCCCTGAAGCCGTTCAACCCCGACTACGTCTCGGTCACCTACGGCGCCGGCGGGGCGACCCGCGACGGCACGGTGGAGATAGCCACTCGGATCAAGCAGGAGCACGGCCTCGAGGCCATGGCGCACCTGAGCTGCGTCGGCGAGACGCGTGAGGGCCTGACCGAGATCCTGGATCGCTTCGAGTCCGCGGGGGTCGAGAACGTCCTCGCCCTGCGAGGCGACCCGCCGCGCGGGGAGGCCGCGTTCCAGGCGCCGGATGGCGGGCTGTCCAGCGCCGCGGAGCTGGCCGAGTTCATCGCGGGTCGCTACGACTTCACGCTCGGCGGCGCCTGCTTTCCCGAGGTGCACCCGGACGCGCCGAACCTGGAGGCCGATCTCGCCTACCTGAAGACCAAGGTCGAGGCCGGGGCGAGCTTCCTGATCACCCAGCTCTTCTTCGACAACCGCCTCTACTTCGAGTTCGTCGACGCCGCCCGCTCGGCGGGCATCGACGTGCCGATCATCCCGGGGGTCATCCCGATCGCCACCTTCGGGCAGGTGGCCCGTATCTGCGACCTCTGTCAGGCGTCGATCCCCGCCGAGCTCTCGACCGCGATGGAGACACTCGGTGGCGACGAGGAGGCGGAGGCCCTGCTGGGGGTCGCCTACGCGGCCCGCCAGTGCGATGAGCTCCTCGCAGGGGGCGCGCCAGGCATCCACTTCTACGCGCTCAACCGGGCTCCCGGCACCCGTGCGGTGCTGAGCGCCCTCCAGGCGTCGCGTCCGTGGGAGCGCGCGCAGTCGCCGCCGCCCTCGCCGCAGATGGCAATCGACTAGAACCGCCATCAGGGGCGGCTCGTAGACTCGTCGATCCAATGCCATTCGTCGAAGGCTCCTTTCCCTACCACGGGCACCGCATCTCCTACGACGTCCACGGGACGGGAGATCGCGTTCTCGTGCTGGTTCACGGGCTGCTGATGAACCGGCGCATGTACGACGAGCTTGCGCCCGAGATCGCCTCCCGCGGCTATCGGGTGGTGACCGTGGACCTGCTCGGCCACGGGAGGTCGGACCGCCCCGCGGACCGCCAGATCTACTCGATGACCGCCTTCGCCGATCAGGTCCTCGCTCTCCTCGACCATCTCGACCTCGAGGCCCCGGTCGTGGGCGGAACCTCGCTCGGCGCCAACGTCGGGCTGGAGTTCGCCGCCCATCACCCGGATCGGGCCGGCGCGCTGTTCATCGAGATGCCCGTGCTGGAGGACGCCCTGCTCGGCGCCGCGCTGATCTTCACTCCGGTCCTGCTTGGTTTGCGCCTCGGCAGTCCGCTCCTCAAGGGGGTCGCCGCCTTGACGCGCCAGATCCCGCGCACCAACTACCGCGTGGACATCGGTCTCGACTGGATCCGCCAGGACCCGGATCCCTCTCGGGCGGTCCTCGAGGGGATCCTGTACGGCCGCACGGCACCCACCGCGGAGGAGCGCCGTGAGCTCGACCAGCCGGCGCTCGTCGTCGGGCATCCAAACGACCCGCTTCATCCGTTCTCCGACGCCGACATGCTGGTCGAGGACATGCCCAACGCCCGCCTCGTCGACGCCAACTCGATCGTCGAGTGGCGCCTGACGCCGGAGCGCCTGACCAACGAGCTCGCCGGCTTCCTCGACGAGGTCTATGCGGAGGGCGACGCCCGAGGCGAGCGCCCAGCCCGCGCGGCGCGCGGCTAGCCTCGCGGCTGGCGGTACAGCGGGAAGAAACCCGAGTCCTCGCGGCCCTCGCTCAGCGTCGAGTACGCATCGAAGTCGCAGACGATCTCGTGCGTGTTGAACGGCAGCTCCGCGTTCGCGAACCCACGCTTGAAGTCCTCCAGCCCGTCGCCGGGCTTGACGCCGCCGCCGAGGTTCAAACGGACGCCTAGCTCGTCCGCAAGGGCGATCGTGGACTCGATGATGTTCTTGAACGGTGACCGTGGCCGGTGGACCTCGGCGGTGCCGCCGAGGTAGTAGTGGAGCATCCCGTCGGAGAGCACGACGATCGCGCCGGCGGCGGTCGCGCGCTCGGGGCTGCGCGCTAGGAACAGCCACGAGCGGTCGAAGCCGAGGATCGTCCTGAAGTAGTCCTGCTCGAAGAAGTAGCGCTCAGCGGCCTCGACGCCGTGCATCGTCTCGGTGTAGGCATGGTGGAAGCTCACCCGCTGCTCGACCGACGTGTCCGGGCCGTGCAGGGCCTCGACGTGGTAGCCGAGGCGGTCGTTCTGCCGAATCTGCTCCGCGAACCGTGAGCGGATCCGCCGCTCGCGCCCGGGGTCGTGGACCTGGACCGCCGAGCGCTTCGTGGCGCCCCGAAGGCAGGGCTCGTGGCCGATCCGGTCGCGCACGAAGATGCTGACCAGCCCTGTCTTGGACCAGTCGAGGGCCGCAGGGTCGGCCGGCGAGCCGCGGTCGTTCAGGATCGTGGCCCCGGGATACCCGTAGGGGGTGATCGCGTCCCGCTGCCCCGAATCGTCGATCTCGTGGACCAGAAGCGGCAGCGCGATCTGGTCGTCGCCGTCTCCCCCCACGACGAGGGTGTGGCTGACCCCCTCGGCATCGAAGAAGGGACGGGAACGGAAGAAGTCGTCGCTCTCGGCCGCCCGTCCCCCATCGGCGATGAGCTGCGCGACCCGGGTTGCCTCGCCCACTAACTCCGTTCTGTCTGCCAACCCTTGAACTCCTCGGGCAAAAGCCCCCATACCTCGTTGTCGACGGTGTCACCGTTGCGGCGGATCGCCTTGCGCATCACTCCCTCGCGCTGGAACCCGAGGAACGTCACGACCTTCTGCGCGGCCCGGTTGGTGGCCGGGATCTCCGCGTGGATCCGGTGCGCGCCGTGGTCGTGGAAGGCGTGGATGCAGGCCTGACGCTCGGCCTCGCGCGCGACCCCCTTCCCCCAGGCCTCAGGGTCGCCGACCAGGACGGCGAGCTCCGGGCCGGTCTCGCGCTCGAGCCCGAACAGCGCCACGAACCCCACGGGCTCCGACCCGCCGTCCAGCAGGATCGCCCACTTCCGGTCGCGGCTCGTGTCCATCGCCCGCTCCACCCAGCCGCTGGCGGCCTCCTCGGAGAAGCTGTCCCTGCTGCCGACGAGGTCGGCTGTCACGTCCGGGTTGTTGAACCAGCGGTGGACCGCCGGCGCGTCATCCGGCCGGAAGTCCCGCAGCTCGATCGTCGCCGCCATCGGGGCTAAAGCTACCTATCCGTAGAGCCCGTGTCCCGTGGTCAACATGCGGAAGGTCCGCCCGAGGATTCGCAGGTCGAGGCGCGGGGACCTGTTGTCGACGTACCAGACGTCGAGCTCGATCCGCTCCTCCCACGGGATCCCGGCGCGGCCGTTCACCTGAGCCCAGCCGGTCAGGCCTGGCTTCACCTCGAGGCGCCGGAGCTGGCTGGGTGTGTAGAGCTCCACCTGCGCCGCCAGCGTTGGCCGGGGACCGACGATCGCCATCTCCCCCCGCAGCACGTTCACCAGGTTCGGGATCTCGTCGAGCGAGAACCGCCGCAGGAAGCGACCGACCCGCGTCACCCGCGGATCGTCCTCCAGGACCGGCGTCCCCACGCCAACCGGATCGGCACCCATCCGCATCGTCCGGAGCTTGTAGACCTCGAATGCCTGGCCCTCCCGGCCGACGCGCTGCTGGCGATAGATCACAGGGCCGCGCGATGTCAGCTTGATCGCCGCCGCGGAGACGGCGACGATCGGCGCGCCGACGAGGAGGCCGAGCGCGGCGAGCGCCAGATCCGCGACGCGCGGCAGCCCCCGGCCGCTCATCGCGTGCCCTCGGCCTTGTCCCAGGTGACCGGGACGCCGTGGCGCAGGTACTCCCACAGGCCTGCCGCGCTCGAAACGGTCACGGTCACGTAGTAGTGGGCGATGCGGAACGGACGGAGCGGCCAAAGCGCTCCGATGGCGGCCGCGGCCAGCAGCGCCACCTGCGCCGCAAGCGTCACCACATAGATGGTGCCCTGGCCCGCGAGCGCGATGTTCGTGGCGAGCGCGACCACATGGAGGAACGGCGACGCGTAGCGGAGCAGGCGATGCGAGGCGATCTCGAACGCGTACAGCGGTCCGTACCCCCGGGGCGACAGGAGTCCATGCCGGAGCATCGTGCTCCAGGCGCCGGCCATCATCCGCCGCTTGCGCCCGAACTCGTCGGCGACGGTCGCCGCGACCCGCTCCCGCGCCACCGCGTCGGGCGCGTACACCGGACGCCAGCCGCGCTTGACCAGCTCGTACGGGAACGAGATGTCCTGACCCCGGGTCGGCTCGAGGAAGATGTACGCGTCCCGTCGCACGGCGTTGATCGCGCCGTTCCCGGCGGTCACGCCCGCGAGGCGGGACTCCCATTCCCGGACCGCCATCTCGTAGCGCCAGTAGAGGCCCTCCTCGTTGGCCGCGCCCGCTCCGTCGAAGCGCACCTGCCCGCACACGTAGCCGACCTTTGGATCGCTCAGCGGCGCGACGAGGCGCAGGAGGGCGTCCTCCCTCCAGAAGCTGTTGGCGTCCGAGAAGGCGAGGACCTCCCCACTGGCCTTCTCCACGGCGGCGTTGAGCGCCGCGACCTTTCCCCCGCGCGGGAGGTCCAGCACCTGATCCGCTCCCGCCGCCCGGGCGAGCTCCACCGTGCGATCGGTCGAGCCATCCGACGCGACGATCACCTCCAGCCGGCCGCGGGGATAGTCGAGCGCGAGCGCATCGCGGACCTTGCGCTCGATCACGTCCTCCTCGTCGTGGGCGGCGATGATGAGCGAGACGCGTGGGAGCGGCTCGTCGCCGGTGGAGGCTGGCCCATCGCCGCGCGACCGAGCGAGCGCCCACAGGAGCGCCGGGTAGCCGAGGTGGGTGTAGACCAGCAGGGCCACGGAGACCCAGAAGACGACGGCGAGGATCGTCACGCGCCGAGCTCCGCGTAGAGCGCCATCGTCTGGGAGGCGACGAGCTCCCAGGAGTACGGCCCTGCTGCCGCGGCAGTGGCGGCGGCAGCGAGCCTCTCTCGCTCCTCCGGGCGGGAGAGCAGGTCCGTCAGCCGCTCGGCCAGCGCATCGGCGTCCCCCGGCGGGACGAGCGAGCCGGCGCCGGTGCGCGCGACCTCGGCGAAGCCACCCACGTCGCTCATCACGATCGGCTTACCGAAGGCCAGCGCGGCGTACAGGACACCGGACTGCTCCGCGTCGCGGTGCGGCAGCACCACGATGTCCGCGCGGCGGAAGTACGCAGGGAGCTCCTGGTCGCTCACGAAGCGCGGGACGAAGCGCACGGTGCCCGGAGCGCGCGCGGCGAGCTCCTGAAGCGATTCCACCGACGTGCCGAGGGGACGCCCGACGACCCAGAGCTCGGCTCCCTCCACCGAGCGGAACGCATCGAGCAGCACGTCGACGCCCTTGTAGGGGCGGACCAGGCCGAAAAACAGGATCACGGGATCGGTCACAGCGGCGAGCTCGTCAGGCAGCGGGACCTCGTCCGGCTGGCGAGTGAGGTAGTCGAAGGCGCCGTGAGGGATGACGTGCGCACGCTCCGGGTCGACCCCGCCGGCGACGAGCCGCTCCCGCCCGAACTCCGACAGGGCGACGACCGCGTCCATGGAGTCGAGTACCCGGCGCAGGCCCCGTTCGAGGCGGCGCTCAAAGCCCTCCGTCCGAAGCACGCCGTGGGCTGTGAGCACTCGCGGCCGGGCCGGAGGAAGCAGATAGCCGTCGATCGCCGGCACAGGAAGCCACTGGTAGTGGCGGACGTCAGCCGACCCCGCGTCCATGCGGTGGCGGGCCATGTCCTTGACGTGCTCGGCCAGTTTGAGGGCGCGGCGCGCGGTGCTGTCGGCCTCCTGCTTGGCGGACTGCCGGTAGAAGATCTCGCGCACCTCGTACCCCATCGGCGCCGGCACCGCGCCGTGGACGAACCGGCTCGTGACCAGCTCGACCTCCGCTCCGGCACGGGCCAGGGCAGCGCAGAGCGACCGGTCGTACGGCGGCGTGTACGCGGGCGGATCGACGACTTGGACGCGCATTCGCCAGGATTCTGGCGATGGAACTGTCCTACTGCGTGGTCAACACCAACGGGAGGGAGCTCCTGCTCGAATGCCTGCGGTCGATCCGGGAGACCCATCCCGAGGGCACCGAGCACGAAATCCTGGTCCTCGACAACGCCTCCGACGACGGATCGGCGGAGGCCGTGGAGGCGGGATTTCCCGAGGCTCGCGTCATCCGGCGCGACCGCCGAGCGGGCCTCGCCGAGAACAACTCGCTGATCATGGGCGAGGCGAGCGGCGAGTTCTGCCTTCTCCTCAACGAGGACTCCGAGCTCCTGGACGGGGCGGTGCGGGAGCTCCTGGATGCGCTCGGGGGTGATCGCGGAGCCGCGGTCGCCGGGGCGCAGCTCGTGGACCCGGACGGCGAGCCCATTCCCTGCGCCTGGCGGTTTCCGAGCCTGGAGACGGCTCTTGCCCAGGCGCTCCTCCTCCACCGGCGCCTCGTCACCCAGAGCCACGGCGGCGACGGCCCGCCGCGGCAGGTGGGGTGGATTCAGTCGTGCACGATGCTGATCCGGCGCGAGGTCGCCGACAGCGTGGGCTATCTGGACACGGACTTCTTCGTCTACTCGGAGGAGGTGGACTTCCAGAAGCG
>DASQCL010000280.1:0-4408 GCA_035634715.1 Solirubrobacterales bacterium | reverse complement strand
GGTCTACGCCACCTCGCCGTCCGCAAGGGCCGCGAGCTCTGGCGAGGGCTCGCCGTCCTGCGCAGCCTCCGCGGGGGAGGCCGCGTGGTCGGGCTGGTCCTCGTCGCCGTGTTCGCCCAGATATTCCGCAACTGGCTATTGCTCCACGCGGTCGGCGTCGATGCCTCGCTCTTCGACGCCATCGCGGTCCTCATCGCCGTGGTGACACTGAGTCAGCTTCCTGTCGGTCCCAGCGTCGGCGCGGCGGCCGCGGTGCTCATCCTGGGTAGCGACGGAGTGGCCGCCGCCGCGGCGGCCGGGGTGCTGATGACCGTCACCGGCACGGTCGGCGGACTGTGCTTCGCGGCATGGGCCGGCGCCGACCACCTGTGGCATCGAAGCCGCCAGGCCGCGTTGCTGCGGGCTCGCTCGCGAGCCCCGAGCTCAGCCTGAGTGCGTCGAGCCGAGCAGGACCTTGAGCAGGTCGCCGACGTCTCGCCCTTGGACAAGGGGATGACGCAGAGGGAGATCCGGCACCACCTGGTAGTGATTCCGCCGTCCCTCTCGCTCCCGCAGGACATAACCCCCGTCCACCAGTTCAGAGAGGATCCGATGGGCGGCGCGTTCGGTGATTCCAACGGCGGCGGCGATGTCGCGCAGACGGATCCCTGGGTCGTCAGCCACGCACATGAGCACGTGGGCGTGGTTGGTCAAGAAGTCCCAACCAGACGCCTCAGATGCCGAACTTGGCTGTGAGTTTCCAGAACTGGAATTCATGAATTGGATGGTAAACTGATCTTCCATCTATTTCAAGGAGGCCAGCCATGGCCGCAACCGAGCCCACTACACCGACGCTGATACCCCCCGCCCGCTCGGTCATCCCCCCTGCCTCACCGATTCCCCCGCCGTCGGCCATCCCACCCGCATCGCCGATCCCCGGCCCGTCCCCGAGGCCGGAGCGATCCCCCGGCGTGGAGTAATCGGCCGCGCTAACACGGGCGCCCCAGGGCGCCCAAACGCTTCTCAGAACTGAACCCAATCCGAAAGGAATCGCAATGCCCAAGACGATTACGCCGGACCAGGTAGTTGCAGCAGCCGAGGGCCTCGAGAAAGATGAGTTCACACGCGAAGACCTCGCGAAGAAACTGGGGACGGACAAGCCCGACCTCATGAAGGGATTCCGTCAGGCCCGGAAAGCGGGACGCCTCGAAAAGGTGCGCGACGACGAGGAAGGCACCGGCCACTTCCGTGTAAAGGCGCCGGCCGCCTCCGTTTAAAGCAGGGGTAGTAGCTCACCCCCACCGGCTACGGGCATGAAGGGCAGCGCTCAAGGCGCGGGCCCTCAGCCCAGCCCGGCGTACCAGGCGCCGAACACCAGCCCGAAGAGGCCGAACGCCGGGATCAGGACCGTGCGGTAGACCGGCGCGACCAGCCGCCGGGTGAGAACCCACGCGAAGGCGGTCGTGCAGATCGTCATCGAGACGGCGGTCATCGGGGCGAACAGGAGGAGCGCCGCCGCGGCTTCGAGCTGCGTCGGTAGCGCTGCGATCAGGAGCAGGACGACCGCGCCGGTGCCGGCGAGCCCGTGGAGGACGCCGATGCCGGCCGCCTGCCGGGGCGTTCTGACCCTGTGGGGGTGATCGGGCTCGCCGGCGTGGTGAAGGTGTCGATGGCCGTGGGCCTCGCCCTCGGCGTCGTGTTGATGGCGTCCCGCACGGAAGTCCCCACGGGCCCACTTCACGATGACCCGCAGCGCCAGCAGCAAGATGATCACGCCGACCGCCCGCTCGGCTGCCTGCTCGACCCAGGTCGGGAGTGCCGACTTCAGGAAGATCAGCGGGAGGCCGATCGCGACCAGCGCGCCCGCGTGACCGGCTCCCCACCACCCGCCAATGCGCGCCGCGGCGCGGGTCTCGCCGCCCTCCGCGGCAACCAGGGAGCTCACCGCCACGAGGTGGTCGGGGTCTGACGCGTGTCGCAACCCGAGCGCGAGGGCGATGGCCATCGCGACCAGGAACGGGGCACCGGACAGCAGTCCCTGTAGCCAGGCGTCGGCTTGCTCGAAGGGACTGAACAGGGCCGAGAAGTCCATGTCGGCTTGGAGTTCGAACACCTCGCCCGTTTGGATCACCCCTGGACTCCAAATTCATCGGTCCGGTGATCCAGATCCGCCGAGGCCCCGTAGTGGTCGGCAGTTGCGCCGCTTGCGGCCGGAGGAGAACAGCCCGGTGATGGCGGCGGCGCAAGGTCCATCGAAAGGAGTCGACATGGAGAACCTGAGTCGGCGGAAGCTGCTCGCGTCCGCGGGCGTGGCGACGGGTGCTGCGGCGATCGCGGCTGCGCCCTCCGTCGCGCAGGCGGCCCTCGATCACCCCGAGGCCACCGACCCGTCGGGCCCGCCGCCCGAGGAGACGATCGTCGCCTACGTCCGCGACATCAAGCGGAACGAGGTGACCGTCATGTCGGGCACCGGCGAGGTCACATACCGAGACCCGGTGCTGGTGAAGCGCCTCGTGAAGGCCGCGCCGGCGAGCGGTCAGGCACGGAAGTAAAGGAGCAAGGACAAGATGTCATCTCACAGAGAAGCACCAGAGATCAGCCAGGATCCGGTTGCCGACAACACGGACTGCTACGCGTTCGTGAGCCCGGACAAGCCGGACACGGTCACGATCATCACCAACTACGTGCCGCTCGAAGACCCGCCAGGCGGGCCCAATTTCTTCGAGTTCGGTGACGACGTCCGGTACTCCATCTACGTCGACAACGACGGCGATGGCAAGCCGGAGATCGAGTACCAGTTCAGGTTCAAGACCAAGCTCCGGAACCCGGACACGTTCCTCTACAACACCGGCCAGATCACGGCCCTGAACAGCCAGACCTGGAACCGGCGTCAGTTCTACGAGGTAACCAAGGTCAACCACAAGCGCGGCAAGTCCAAGGTCCTGGGCAGCGACCTCGCGTCGCCTCCCTGCAACATCGGGCCTCGGTCAACGCCGAACTATCCGAAGCTAGCGAAGACGGCGGTTCATCGCCTCGACTCCGGCGAGAGGGTCTTCGCCGGCCAGCGAAACGAGGGGTTCTTCGTCGATTTGGGGTCGATCTTCGACCTCGGCGACCTGCGCCCACTCCAGAACCTCCACCTCATCGCGACGTCCCCCGCCATGGGGGTCGACGCAACGGCCACGCTCAACGTGCACACGATCGCGATTCAGATTCCCATCAAGAAGCTGACCCGTGATCGCTCGGTCCCGTCGGACCCGATGAGCGCCAAGGCCGTGCTGGGCATCTGGGGAGCCGCGTCGCGGCGCAAGACCCGGGTGCTCGACAAGGCGAACGACGAGCACGCCGAGTCCGGGCCCTGGGTTCAGGTCTCTCGACTGGGCAATCCGTTGTTCAACGAGGTCGTCGTGCCGATGGGCTCGAAGGACAAGTGGAACGCGGTGCATCCTGCCGGCGACAAGGCGTTCGCGAAGTACGTGGAGCAGCCGGAGCTCGCGAAGCTCCTGCCGGTCCTGTACCCGGGCGTCTTCCCGCGCCTGGCCAAGCTCAAGGCGAAGCGGGCGGATCTGGTGGCGATCCTGCTCACCGGCATCCCCAAGGGGATCATCCCGGGGTTCCAGAACTACACCGGGAGCGTCCTCGCGGACATGATGCGGCTGAACGTCGCGATCCCGCCGACGAAGTCCAAGCCGAGCCCGCTGGGCCTGCTGGGCGGCGATGCGGCCGGGTTCCCGAATGGCCGCCGCGTGTTCGACGACGTGGTGAACATCGAGCTCCAGGCCATCGCGGGCCTCACGTACCCGCTGGTCAATCCGGACTACAAGCCGGATGACGCGTGCTCGGCCATCACCCAGGGACTGACGCCGGGCAAGAACCGGTACCAGTCGACGTTCCCGTACCTGGGCACCCCCCACAACGGGTTCGACACCCCAGCGGGGCCGAAGGGATGAGTCACGGGCACCACACCTACGCCGACCGTCCACATCCGGAGTACGTCGTGCTGGACATCGGCGGGGAGTGCGGGGCGCTGATCCTCCACACCGATCCCGAGCTGCATGGGGTCGAGGTGGAGATCAGCCCCCGGGGCCGTGACGACGATCGCTCACACAAGGAGGTGCTCGAGCGAAACATCAATGGCCGCCCCGCCTACACGGCGGTGTTCGAGTCACTCGAACGCGGCGAGTACACGCTCTGGGCCCACGGCGAGCCTCGCGCTCGCGGGGTCCGGATAGAGGCCGGCGGGATCGCGGAGCTCGACTGGCGCACCCAGTCGGTGGCGGCGTGAGCCTCGCCCACAGATAGCGAAACCGAGCAGAGAAGGAGACCTCAATGCCAAACATCGGACCCCTGGAAATAGTCGTGGTCCTCGTCATCGCCCTCGTCGTATTCGGCCCCAAGCGCCTGCCCGAGCTGGGCAAGTCGATGGGTC